>NZ_JBEYVW010000001.1:475013-697886 GCF_040644175.1 Streptomyces sp. NPDC047017
GAGGCCGTCAGACGCCGAGGCGGTCAGGTCGGCGGAGCTGTCAGGCGGGTGCGGCTGTCAGGTCGCCGCGGCCGTCAGAGCCGCGGGGCGGGCAGGCCGCCGCAGTCATCAGACCGCCGAGGCCCTCAGACCGCCGAGGCCGTAAAACCGCCGCGGCCTCACCCCGCCGTCCGTCCGATCGGAGCCCGTACCGCGTCCGTCAGGTGGGCCAGGGCGTCGGGGGAGAGTTCGACCTCCAGGCCGCGGCGGCCCGCCGAGACGCAGATGGTGGGGTGGGTGGAGGCGGAGGCGTCCAGGACCGTGGGGAGCTTCTTGCGCTGGCCCAGGGGGCTGATGCCGCCGCGGACGTAGCCGGTGGTGCGTTCGGCGAGCGTCGGGTCGGCCATGGCCGCGCGCTTGCCGCCGACCGCCGCCGCGAGGGCCTTGAGGTCCAGGGAGCCCGCGACCGGGACCACGGCCACCGTCAGCGCGCCGTCCACGTCCGCGACCAGCGTCTTGAACACCCGTTCGGGGGACACGCCCATCGCCTCGGCTGCCTCCTCGCCGTAGGAGGGGTGGGCGGGATCGTGCTCGTAGGCGTGGACGGTGTGCGCCACGCCCGCCGCGGTCAGGGCGACCGTCGCGGGCGTCCCCGCGGACTGCTGCTTCTTCGCCTTCTTCGCCATCGCGGCGCGTCTCCCTCGGGGCTCAGTTGAAGCTGGTCGGGCCGCTGGTCAGCTCCCCGGCGGGCAGCGACGGCAGGCTGCGGATGATCGCGGTCTCCGAGCGCAGCAGCTTCAGCTCGTCGCGCAGCCGCGAGGAGGTGTCCGGCGCCTGCAGCAGCCGCTGCTTGGTCGGGACGTCCAGCACCATCGCCGCGGCCACCAGATACGACACCACGCTCGGCTCGTCCGGCAGCTCCGCGCCCGCGGCCAGCGACCGCTCCCGGGCGCCCGCCAGCCGCTTCTGGTACTGCCGGAAGGACCGCAGCACCCCCTCGGCCAGCGCGCCCGCCTCGTCGCCGCGCTCCTCGGGCAGCTCTTCGAGCTCCGCGGTGAGGAACGGCCCGGAGGCGTCCACCGACAGCAGCCGCACCCGGGTCGTCCCGGTCGCCAGCACCTCGAAGGTGCCGTCGGCGCGCTCCCGTATCGTCGCCGCGTCCGCCACGCAGCCCACGCCGTGGAAGGCCCGTACCGGATCGGAGCCGAACCCGGCGGCCGAGCCGCGCTCGGGCCGGGCGGTCGGATCGGGCATGCCCGGCGCGGTCGGGGCCACTTCGTGGCCGTCGCGGATCGCCACGACGGCGAACCGGCGCGGTTCGTCCTCGGGCGTCTTCGCCAGAGAGCGCATCATGGCGCGGTACCGCTCCTCGAACACGTTCAGGGGCAGTACGAGCCCCGGGAACAGCACGGAGTTCAGCGGGAAGAGGGGGAGCCGGACGGTGGTCACGGCGCAAGAGCCTAATGGCCGCGCGGCCGGACCCGTACGCCGCGCCCGGTTCCGGGCGGCTGGGCGGCCGGGCCGGAGGGTGCCGCGGCCGCCTCGGCGCGCGTCGTCAGGAACAGTCCCAGCGGGTCGTCGCTGAACCGGTCCCAGGGGAACGAGGTGGCGTACGGGCCCAGGAGGCGCCACTGGGCGAGCGCGTCCTCGGGCCGGCCGAGCCGGATCAGGACGTACGCCAGCAGGTTGCGCAGTTCCGCAGGGCGCGCCGTGGCCGCCGGGAGGCGGGCGGACAGCTCGATCGCCCGGTCCGCCGCCGCGTCCAGCCGGGCCCGCTCCACCTCGGGCCCGCGCCCGTCGGTGAGGTAGGCGAAGGCCGCCCGCAGCGGCAGCGCCTGCACGAGCGAGCCGGCCGGGGCGTCCTGCGCGGCCCGGTCGGCGAAGTCGAAGCACTCGCGGTGCGAGCCGCTCCGGAAGGCGGCCAGGTAGCGCAGGGCGGCCACATGGCAGCCGTGGTGGTGCGGGGCGCGGCGGACCGCGGCCTCCCACAGCTCCCCGAAGTAGCGATGCCCGGCGCGGCTGCCGCGCGCGTGGTCGAGCGCCACCCGCCAGGGCACCGGGTCGCGGCCCTCGGCGCGCGCGGCGGCCGTGATCAGCGGGCTGACCTCGCGCAGCAGTTCGGCGCGGCCCGGCGAGGGCCAGGCGCGGTCCACGGCGAGCTGGGCGGCGACCAGCAGCGCGTCGCCGTCGTACGGGGCGGCGGTCCGCCAGGTGTCCAGCCACTCGGGCCGCGACCGGGCGAACGCGGCCAGCCGCAGCACGTACCGGTCGCGGTCCTCCCAGGCGGCCTCTTCCCGGGTGGCGGCCAGCAGCGCGGCGGCGGCGGTGTAGGTGCCCTGGGCGGCGGCGACCAGCGCCAGGCCCAGGTGCTCGTCGGGCGCGTCGAGCAGGACGTCGTCGTCGGCGGGCAGGCCCGCGCCGGGGAGCCGGACGGCGTCGCGCGGGGCGATTCGTGCCATCCGGGTGGGGCGGATGAAGGGGGGCAGCAGAGCCATGGTGTCGACCATTGAAAGTCCGCCGCCCGGGGAGCGCCAGAGGGTTGCGGCAAGCCGGGGAAAGTTGCACGGCGGCCGGTCAAGATACGGTAAAAAGGTGATCGTTCAACAAATGTTCGGGCGGCGCGCACCCGTCCGGCCACCGACCAGTACCCAGGCCGCCAGTACCCAAGCCGAACCGGTACCCAGGCCGCGCACCAGGCCCTAGTTCCGCCGCAGCAGCCGTGTCGCCCCCGCCGCCACCGTGGTGGCCAGGGTCCAGCCCAGCAGGACCATCGCCGCCGCCAGCCACTGCCAGGGGCCGCGCAGTTCCCACTGGCTCGCCTGGCCCAGGTCGACCACCGGCAGCAGCAGGTCCAGGGCGAACAGGGCCGGGTTCCACTGCGGGTGGTTCGCGGGGTCGACCGGGGGATGGCCGGCGTGCGCGAAGGCGAACGAGCCGGCCGCCCACAGCACCGCCATCCACACCGCCGCCCTGGCCGGCCGGTACCCGTAGGCCACCGTGCCGTCCTGGACGTACCCCCACAGCTTGCCCGCCGGCGGCAGCGTCTCGCGGCGGCGGCGCTGCTTGGCGAGCAGCACCTCGCGCGCGTCCTCGTCCTCGCCGGCCGCCCGCAGCACCGCGGCCAGCCGCTCGTACGGCTCCGGGTTGTACTCGGCGGTCGCCGCCGCCAGCCAGTTCAGCCGCTCGGTCAGCGGGAACGGGCCGCGCGGCACCAGATTCTCGTAGACGAAGCCGCCCATGTGCAGGCAGCCGGGGCCCGGCCAGCTGTCCGCCCGGTCCACCAGGGTGATGATCCGCGCCCCGGACAGCACCACCTGGCCGCGCTTGAGCCGCGCCCCCAGGAAGCGCAGCTCGGGCGCCTGCACCCGGCGCAGCGACAGCGCCATGTCGTCCAGGAACGAGAACCGGGCCCCTTCCAGGTCGACGGCCTCGCCGAACCGGCCGTCGTCCAGGCGCACCCCGCCCTGGCAGGAGAAGAACTGCAGCCGGGTGCCGCGCGCCGGGGTCACCCCGCTCACCAGCCCGGAGCCGATGCCCGCCGGGGTCAGGTAGAGGGTGCGGCCCACGGTCAGCTGGGGCGCGTTCAGCGCGAACCGCGTGTACGGGCCGGCCAGTCTCGCGCCGCGCAGGCTCAGCGACACGCCGATCCCGGCGCTGCGCAGGCTGATCTCGCCGTGCGTCTGGAGCAGTTCGGCCTGGAGGTCCTGGCCGACCTTCATACCGTCGGCGGCGATCGCCCGGCCGGCCCGGTCGTGGTGCACCACCGCCTCGTTGAGCAGCAGGTCCGTGCCGATCCGCGCGTCGGTGAGCCGGATCCCGCGCAGAAAGCGGCAGCGCGGCAGATGCAGGTCGCCCTCGGTCTGCACCCGGGCCGCCTCCAGCCGGGGCACCGCGCAGTCCACCAGCCGCAGGGTGGTGAAGCGGGCCTCGGGCAGCAGGATCTCGTTCTCGAACCGGCAGCCCGTCAGTTCCATGTACGGCGACACCGTGCCCCCGGCCAAATCCAGGGTGCCGGTGATCAGCAGTCCGGTCAGTTTCAGCGACGCCACCCGCCCGGCCAGCGCGGGCGGTCCGTCCAGTGCCAGCCAGCACACCACCCGCGCGCGCACGCTGCGCTCGGGTCCCCAGGGACGGCCGCCGTGCGGATCGTCCGCCAGCGCGTCCCCGACGCTCAGGTCGTACACGCTGCCGTTGCGGAAGGCTTGCCACATCCCGGCCTCGACGTCGGTCAGGTCGTCCGGCAGGTCCCCGGCACGGCCGCCGGTACCCTCGGTCACGGTGCTTCCCTTCTTTCCCGGCTACCCCTGAGTTCTGTCGTTTTGTACAACCGGTGATGCCCGTTGCGTGACGCTCTGAACGCGGAACGTGAAGGTGATCTTCCGGGTGGCCGGGGAAGGCCGGAACACGGTGCCTGCGGGGTTCCGTATCAGCCACTGATACGGGCGAACGTCCTTCGAGCGCGGTCTGAGAGAATTGGAACCGTGATCTCCCGAATCGATCTGCGCGGCGACGCCCTTCCCGAGGGCCCCGCCCTGCGTGACCTGCTGCCCCGAGCCGACTTCGACGTCGCGGCCGCCCTGGACAGGGTGCGTCCGATCTGCGAGGCCGTGCATCATCGCGGTGACGCGGCACTGATCGACTTCGCCGAGAAATTCGACGGGGTGCGGCTGACGTCCGTACGGGTTCCGGCCCAGGCGATCAAGGAGGCCCTGGAGCAGCTGGACCCCGCCGTGCGGGCCGCCCTGGAGGAGTCCATCCGCCGCGCCCGCCTGGTCCACCGCGCGCAGCGCCGCACCACGCACACCACCCAGGTCGTGCCCGGCGGCTCGGTCACCGAGAAGTGGGTGCCGGTCGGACGCGTCGGCCTGTACGCGCCCGGCGGCCGGTCGGTCTACCCGTCCTCCGTGGTCATGAACGTCGTGCCCGCCCAGGAGGCCGGCGTCGAGTCCATCGCGCTCGCCTCCCCGGCCCAGGCCGGGTTCGACGGCCTGCCGCACCCGACGATCCTGGCCGCCTGCGCCCTGCTCGGCGTCGACGAGGTGTACGCGGCCGGCGGCGCCACCGCCGTGGCGATGTTCGCCTACGGCACCGAGTCCTGCCCGCCCGCCGACATGGTCACCGGCCCCGGCAACATCTGGGTCGCCGCCGCCAAGCGCTACTTCACCGGCCGGATCGGCATCGACGCCGAGGCCGGCCCGACCGAGATCGCGGTCCTCGCCGACGCCACCGCCGACCCGGCGCACATCGCCTCCGACCTGATCAGCCAGGCCGAGCACGACCCGCTGGCCGCCGCCGTGCTGGTCACCGACTCCGCCGAGCTGGCGGACGCGGTGGAGAAGGAGCTGGCACCCCAGGTCGCGGCCACCAAGCACATCGAGGACCGGATCCGCCCGGCCCTGTCCGGCAAGCAGTCCGCGATCGTCCTGGTCGACGGCGTGGACGAGGGCCTGCGGGTCGTCGACGCCTACGGCGCCGAGCACCTGGAGATCCAGACCGCCGACGCCGCCGCCGTCGCCGACCGAGTGCGCAACGCCGGCGCGGTCTTCATCGGCCCCTGGGCACCCGTCTCGCTCGGCGACTACGCGGCCGGCTCCAACCACGTGCTGCCCACCGGCGGCTGCGCCTGCCACTCCTCGGGCCTGTCCGTCCAGTCCTTCCTGCGCGGCATCCACATCGTGGACTACACCCGCGAGGCCCTCGCCGAGGTCGCCCACCACGTGGTCACCCTGGCGGAGGCGGAGGACCTGCCCGCGCACGGCGCGGCGATCAAGGCGCGGTTCGGCTGGAAGGTACCGGCGGGCAAGTGAACTTCGGCATCGACGATCTCCCCGTACGGGACGAGCTGCGCGGCAAGTCCCCCTACGGCGCGCCCCAGCTGGACGTCCCCGTACGGCTGAACACCAACGAGAACCCCTACCCGCTGCCCGACGAACTGGTCGAGCGGATCACCGAGCGGGTGCGCGCGGCGGCCCGCGACCTCAACCGCTACCCGGACCGGGACGCGGTCGAGCTGCGCACCGCGCTCGCCCGCTACCTCACCGACAGCGGCGGCCACCGGGTCGGCGTCGAGAACGTCTGGGCGGCCAACGGCTCCAACGAGGTCATCCAGCAGCTGCTCCAGGCCTTCGGCGGCCCCGGCCGCACCGCGATCGGCTTCGAGCCCTCGTACTCGATGCACGCGCTCATCGCGCGCTCCACGGGCACCGGCTGGATCTCCGGCCCGCGCGGCACGGACTTCACCATCGACCCGGCCGCCGCCGCGCGCGCGATCACCGAGCACCGGCCCGACGTCGTCTTCATCACCAGCCCCAACAACCCCACCGGCACCGCGGTCGCCCCCGAGACGGTCCTCGCCCTGTACGAGGCCGCGCAGGCGGTGAAGCCGACCATGGTCGTCCTGGACGAGGCGTACGTCGAGTTCAGCCACGGGGCCTCCCTGCTGCCGCTGCTGGCCGGCCGGCCCTGCCTGGTGGTCTCGCGCACCATGTCCAAGGCGTTCGGCGCCGCCGGGCTGCGCCTCGGCTACCTCGCCGCGCACCCGGCGGTCGTGGACGCCCTCCAGCTCGTCCGCCTGCCGTACCACCTCTCGGCGGTCACCCAGGCCACCGCCCTGGCCGCCCTGGAGCACACCGGCACGCTGCTCAAGTACGTCGAGCAGCTCAAGGACGAACGCGACCGGCTGGTGCGCGAACTGCGCGCCACCGGCTACGACGTCACCGAGTCGGACGCGAACTTCATCCAGTTCGGACGGTTCGCCGACGCGCACGACGCCTGGCGGCGGATCCTCGACCGGGGGGTCCTGGTCCGCGACAACGGCGTACCGGGCTGGCTGCGGGTCACCGCCGGCACCCCGGCCGAGAACGACGCGTTCCTCGACGCGGTGCGCGATCTCAAGAAGGAATGGGAGCACAGCGGATGAGCCGCATCGGGCGCGTCGAGCGCACCACCAAGGAGACCTCGGTCCTCGTCGAGATCGACCTCGACGGCACCGGCCGGACCGACATCGCCACCGGCGTCGGCTTCTACGACCACATGCTCGACCAGCTCGGCCGGCACGGTCTGTTCGACCTGACCGTGAAGACCGACGGCGACCTGCACATCGACTCCCACCACACCATCGAGGACACCGCCCTCGCGCTCGGCGCCGCCTTCAAGCAGGCGCTCGGCGACAAGGTGGGCATCTACCGCTTCGGCAACTGCACGGTCCCGCTGGACGAGTCCCTCGCCCAGGTCACCGTCGACCTCTCCGGCCGCCCCTACCTCGTGCACACCGAGCCCGAGAAGATGGCGCCGATGATCGGCGAGTACGACACCACGATGACCCGGCACATCCTGGAGTCCTTCGTCGCCCAGGCCCAGGTCGCCCTGCACGTGCACGTGCCCTACGGGCGCAACGCGCACCACATCGTGGAGTGCCAGTTCAAGGCGCTGGCCCGGGCGCTGCGCTACGCCAGCGAGCGCGACCCGCGCGCGGCCGGCATCCTGCCGTCGACGAAGGGCGCCCTCTAACCCCATGAACGGCCTGTCCACCATCCTGATCGTCGTCGGCCTCTTCCTGGTCGGCGGCATCGTCTCCTTCGTCAAGCAGAAGATGCCCACGAGCCTGATCGTGCTGCTGTCCATCGCCGCCGCGATGTGCCTCGTGGCGGGCGTGATGCGGCTGGAGGTGTGGAATTGACCACCGGCAGCGCCGCCAGGAAGGTCGTCGTCTTCGACTACGGCTTCGGCAACGTCCGCTCCGCCGAGCGGGCGCTGGCCCGCACCGGCGCCGAGGTCGAGATCACCCGTGACTTCGACGCCGCGATGAACGCCGACGGCCTGCTGGTGCCCGGCGTCGGCGCCTTCGCCGCCTGCATGCGCGGCCTCAAGGAGGCCCGCGGCGACTGGATCATCGACCGCCGGCTGTCCGGCGGCCGCCCGGTCATGGGCATCTGCGTCGGCATGCAGATCCTCTTCGCCCGCGGCATCGAGCACGGCGTGGAGGCCGAGGGCCTGGACGAATGGCCCGGCACGGTCGCCCCGCTGGAGGCCGACGTCGTCCCGCACATGGGCTGGAACACCGTCGAGGCGCCCGCCGGCTCCGAGCTGTTCGCCGGCCTGGACGCCGGCGCCCGCTTCTACTTCGTGCACTCCTACGCCGTCCACGACTGGCGCCTGGAGACGCACAACGCGGTGCTGCACGCCCCCAAGGTCACCTGGGCCACCCACGGCAGGCCCTTCGTGGCCGCCGTGGAGAACGGCGCCCTGTGGGCCACCCAGTTCCACCCCGAGAAGTCCGGCGACGCCGGAGCGCAGCTGCTGAACAACTGGATCGGAACCCTCTGATGGCTTCGAAGCTCGAACTCCTCCCCGCCGTCGACGTCCGCGACGGCCAGGCCGTCCGCCTCGTGCACGGCGAGTCCGGGACCGAGACCTCCTACGGCTCCCCGCTGGAGGCGGCGCTCGCCTGGCAGCGCTCCGGCGCCGAGTGGCTGCACCTGGTCGACCTCGACGCCGCGTTCGGCACCGGCGACAACCGCGCCCTGATCGCCGAGGTCGCGCAGGCCATGGACATCAAGGTCGAGCTGTCCGGCGGCATCCGCGACGACGACACCCTCGCCGCCGCCCTCGCCACCGGCTGCACCCGCGTCAACCTCGGCACCGCCGCCCTGGAGACCCCCGAGTGGGTCGCCCGGGTCATCGCCGGGCACGGCGACAAGATCGCGGTCGGCCTGGACGTCCGCGGCACCACGCTGCGCGGCCGCGGCTGGACCCGCGACGGCGGCGACCTCTACGAGACGCTGGACCGCCTCGACAAGGAGGGCTGCGCCCGCTACGTCGTCACCGACATCGCCAAGGACGGCACCTTGCAGGGCCCCAACCTGGAGCTGCTGAAGAACGTCTGCGCGGTCACCGACCGCCCCGTGGTGGCCTCCGGCGGCGTCTCCTCCCTGGCCGACCTGCGGGCCCTCGCCGGCCTCGTGCCGCTCGGTGTCGAGGGCGCGATCGTCGGGAAGGCCCTCTACGCGAAGGCGTTCACGCTGGAAGAGGCCCTGGAGGAAGTGTCGTCATGACGACCGATGCCGTACGGCGCGTGCAGAGCGGGAGTCCCTGGGAAGAGAGCTTCGGCTTCGCGCGTGCCGTGGCGGCCGGCGACCGCGTCCTGGTGGCGGGCACCACCGCCTTCCGGGGCGAGGTCCTGTACGGCGAGGGCGACCCGTACGAGCAGGCGAGGACCGCCTTCGCCAACGCGGTGGAGGCGATCGGCCGGTTCGGGCTCGGTGTCGAGTCGGTGATCAGGACCCGGATGTTCCTGACCCATGTCCGGGACGCCGACGAGGTGGGCCGGGCCCACAAGGAGCTGTTCGACGCCGTGCGTCCGGCCGCGACCCTGCTGGTCGTGCAGGGCTTCGTCGACCCGCGCATCCTGGTCGAAGTAGAACTAGAGGCATTCCGAGGAGCCGTGGATTCATGACCCTGGCGGTCCGAGTCATCCCCTGCCTGGACGTGGACGGCGGCCGGGTCGTCAAGGGCGTCAACTTCCAGAACCTGCGCGACGCGGGCGACCCCGTCGAGATGGCCAAGGTGTACGACGCCGAGGGCGCCGACGAGCTGACGTTCCTGGACATCACCGCGTCCTCCGGCGACCGCGAGACCACCTACGACGTGGTCCGCCGTACCGCCGAACAGGTGTTCATCCCGCTCACGGTCGGCGGCGGCGTGCGCACCGCCGAGGACGTGGACCGGCTGCTGCGGGCCGGCGCCGACAAGGTCGGCGTCAACACGGCCGCGATCGCCCGCCCGGACCTGATCCGGGAGATCGCCGAGCGCTTCGGCCGCCAGGTGCTGGTCCTGTCGGTCGACGCGCGCCGTACCGGGTCCGGCTCGTTCGAGGTGACCACCCACGGCGGCCGCCGGGGCACCGGCATCGACGCGGTGGAGTGGGCGCACCGCGCGGCCGAGCTGGGCGCGGGCGAGATCCTGCTCAACTCCATGGACGCCGACGGCACCAAGGACGGCTACGACCTGGAGATGATCGCCGCCGTCCGTAAGCACGTCACGGTGCCCGTGATCGCCTCCGGCGGTGCCGGGCGGCTCACCGACTTCCCGCCGGCCGTCGCCGCCGGCGCGGACGCGGTCCTGGCCGCCTCCGTGTTCCACTTCGGCGACCTGCGCATCGGCCAGGTCAAGGACACCCTGCGGGAAGCGGGCCACCCCGTCCGCTAGCGGCTCAGAACCCCAGCTGCTTGGTCTGCGACACCTTCGCGATCGCGTCCTGCTCGCCCTCCAGCTCCACCCGGGCCGCACTCTGCCGGCCGAACGCGAACAGCAGCAGCTCGGCCGGCTCGCCCGTCGCCGTCACCACCGGCGTGCCCCGGTGGGCGACGGTCGTCTGACCGTTGGGGCGGCGCAGCACCAGGCCGGTCGGGATGCCCCGGCCCAGCAGCCGCGCGGTGCGCTCAAGGCGCGCCCACAGGGCCTCCTGGAAGACCGCGTCCAGCTCGCGCGGCGACCAGTCGGGCTGCGCCCGCCGCACGTCCTCCGTGTGCACGTAGAACTCGACGGTGTTGGCCGCCTCGTCCACCTGCTTGAGCTGGAAGGGCGAAAACCGCGGCGGTCCGGTGCGGATCAGCTGGATCAGTTCCTCGTACGGCTTCGCGGCGTACTCCTCCAGCACCTTCTCCAGCCGGCCGGCGAGCGGCTTGATCAGCGCGCCCCCGGCCGCGTCCGGCCGCCGCTCGCGCACCACCACGTGCGCGGCCAGGTCACGGGTGCGCCAGCCCTCGCAGAGGGTCGGCGCATCCGGACCGGCGGTCTCCAAGAGGTCGGCGAGCAGGAGCCGTTCACGCTTGGCAAAGGTCGACATGGGCTCAGCCTACGACCGCCCGACCGGTCCGCCCACCGGACCGCCGCCCCGCGCCCCGGCCGCGCGCGGCACAATGGCACCCATGACCAGCACGACCGGCACGCCCCGGCCCAGCAGCCTCGACCCCGGGATCGCCGCGCGCCTCAAGCGCGGCGCCGACGGACTCCTGCCCGCGATCGCCCAGCAGTACGACACCGGCGAGGTGCTCATGCTCGGCTGGATGGACGACGAGGCGCTGCACCGCACGCTGACCACCGGCCGCTGCACCTACTGGTCGCGCAGCCGCCAGGAGTACTGGGTCAAGGGCGACACCTCCGGGCACGTGCAGTGGGTCAAGTCCGTCGCGCTCGACTGCGACGCCGACACCCTGCTGGTCCGGGTCGACCAGATCGGCGCGGCCTGCCACACCGGCGAGCGCACCTGCTTCGACGCCGACGTGCTGCTCAAGGACGGCGTCCCCGGGAGCGAGGCGGCGGGCGCCGCGGCGGGCGAGGCGGCGGGCGGAGCGGATTGCGGCACCCCGGCCGCGGCTCAGTAGGGTCGGCCGCCATGGACCTCGACACCTTCCGCAAGCTCGCCGCCGACCGCCGCGTCATCCCGGTCACCCGCAAGCTCCTCGCCGACGGCGACACGCCCGTCGCGCTGTACCGCAAGCTCGCCGCCGAGCGCCCGGGCACCTTCCTGCTGGAGTCCGCGGAGAACGGCCGCTCCTGGTCCCGGTACTCCTTCGTGGGCGTGCGCAGCTCCGCCACCCTCACCGCGCGCGACGGCCGCACCCACTGGCTGGGCACCCCGCCGGTCGGCGTCCCCGTCGAGGGCGACCCGCTGGCCGCCCTGCGGGCCACCGTCGAGGCCCTGCACACCCCGCGCGACCTCGCCCACGACCTGGGCCTGCCGCCCTTCACCGGCGGCATGGTCGGCTACCTGGGCTACGACATCGTGCGCCGCCTGGAGAAGATCGGCCCCGGCGGGCGGGACGACCTGCGGCTGCCCGAGCTGACCATGCTGCTCACCTCCGACCTCGCCGTCCTCGACCACTGGGACGGCACGGTGCTCCTGATCGCCAACGCGATCAACCACAACGACCTGGACACCGGCGTCGAAGAGGCGTACGCGGACGCCGTCGCCCGGCTCGACGCGATGCAGGCCGACCTGTCCCGGCCGGTCGCCCAGCCGCCCGCCGCGCTGCCGCCCTCCGAGCTGCCCGAGTACACCGCGCTGTGGGGCGGCGCGGACTTCCGGACAGCCGTCGAGGACGTCAAGGAGCGCATCCGCGCGGGCGAGGCGTTCCAGGTCGTCCCCTCGCAGCGCTTCGAGACGCCCTGCACGGCCGGCGCGCTGGACGTCTACCGGGTGCTGCGGGCCACCAACCCCTCGCCGTACATGTACCTCTTCCGCTTCGACGGGTTCGACGTCGTCGGCTCCTCGCCGGAGGCCCTGGTGAAGGTCGAGGACGGGCGGGCCATGGTCCACCCCATCGCCGGCACCCGGCCGCGCGGCGCCACCCCGCGGGACGACCAGGCCCTCGCCGACGAACTCCTCGCCGACCCCAAGGAGCGCGCCGAGCACCTGATGCTCGTCGACCTCGGCCGCAACGACCTGGGCCGGGTCTGCGAGCCCGGCTCCGTCGAGGTCGTCGACTTCATGTCCATCGAGCGGTACTCGCACGTCATGCACATCGTGTCCACCGTGACCGGCCGGGTCGCGGCCGGCCGCACCGCCTTCGACGTGCTCACCGCCTGCTTCCCGGCCGGCACCCTGTCCGGCGCGCCCAAGCCGCGCGCGATGCAGATCATCGACGAGCTGGAGCCGTCCCGGCGCGGACTGTACGGCGGCTGCGTGGGCTACCTGGACTTCGCCGGCGACTCCGACACCGCCATCGCCATCCGCACCGCCCTGCTGCGCGACGGCACCGCCTACGTCCAGGCGGGCGCCGGGGTCGTCGCGGACTCCGACCCGGTGGCCGAGGACACCGAGTGCCGCAACAAGGCCGCGGCGGTGCTGCGCGCGGTGCACACCGCCAACCGGCTGACTCCGTAAGGCGGCAGCGCGGCGGCGGGGGAGGCGCTGGGGCAGGCGGTGGGGCGCATCTCACCCAACCCCGGGTGACCGCCGGCCCGGCCCGCACGCGATAGTGGAGTACGTGACTGCCGTACCTCACCCCCGTACCGAAGCCGCCGGCCGTGCCCGCGCCGGCCGCCGCAGCCTCGCCGTCGCCCTGCTGTGCGGCGCGCTCGGCGCGGCCGTGGCGCTGCTGGCCTCCCGGCAGCGCTGGGCGGAGGGCACCGCGACGGTGGCCGGCGGGGCCTTCCCGCTGACCGCCAAGGGCAGCGAGGTCACGGGCGTGCCCGCGGCGCTCGCCATAGTGGGCCTGGCCGCCCTCGTCGCCGTCTTCGCCGTCCGCCGCTCCGGCCGCCTCCTGGTCGCCGCGCTGCTCGCGCTCTCCGGCGCGGGCACCGTCGCGGCCGCCCTGACCGGCGCCCGGGACGGCGGCGCGCTCGACGAGAAGGCCGCGCAGGCGTCCGGCGACACCGCCGCGACCGCCGCCTCGCTCAGCCACACCGGCTGGCCCTACGTCGCGGTGGCCGGCGGGGTGCTCCTCCTGCTCGCCGGACTGCTCGCCCTGCGCTACGGCCGGTCGTGGCCCGCCATGTCCGGCCGCTACGAGCGCTCCGGGGCACCGCGCCCGCGCGCGCCCAAGCCCGTCGACCCGGACCGCCCCGAGGACCTCTGGAAGGCCCTGGACCGCGGCGAGGACCCCACCGGCACCGGACCGGCCTGACCGCCGCCCGGCCACCTCCGGCTGCCCGTTGTGATGAAACGGGTGCGCGAGGAGCCACCCCCGCTCACGTCGCGTGCACGGGTACGGGACAATGGGGGCGAGCGTCCGGCTCAGACACGTACAAGCAACGAGGAGCAAGTCATGGCGGGCAGCAGCCACGGTCACACCCCGGCCGCCTGGACCGGTGTCATCATCGCCTTCATCGGTTTCCTGGTCGCGGGCGCCTGCATGGTCGCCGCCCAGCCGGCCGGCTTCTGGGCCGGCCTCGGCATCACGCTCCTCGGCGGTGTCGTCGGCGGCATCATGCGCATGATGGGCCTCGGCCAGAAGAACGAGCACCCGGTGCACCAGATCGCGGGCCAGGGCGAGCCGGCCGGCGCCAAGGGCTGACACCGGCGGTCCACGGACCGCACGAGCGACGTGGAGGGGCGGCCCGGTGCCGCCCCTCACGCGTCGCGCGGGCGCGCCGGGCGCCGGGCAGAATGCGAGGGGTGAACGCCGACAGCCACCGGGTGACGCGCGGCCGGACGCCCATCCCCCGCCCCCGGTACACCCACGACGACCCGGCGCCGGTGCCCACGGGCCCCCGCGCCGTCCTCGGACGGCTCGCCGTCCCCGCCGCCGTCCTGGCGGCCACCGCCGGGGCGTTCGCCTACGTCGGGGCGGTGGACCCGAACCAGCCCGGCCACTACCCCGCCTGCCCCCTGCTGCGCTACACCGGCCTGTACTGCCCCGGCTGCGGCGGGCTGCGCAGCGCCCACGCCGTCGTCCACGGCGACCTCCTGGCCGCCCTCCAGGACAACGCTCTGGCGGTCGCCGGCTATCTGGCCTGCGCCGTGCTGTGGACCGCCTGGGCCGTCGCCGCGGCCCGCGGGCGGCGGCTGCGGATCGATCCCGCGCCGGTGCACCTGTGGTGCGCGGTCGTGCTCTTCGCCGCCTTCACCGTTGTCCGGAACCTGCCGTTCGGCGACCGGCTGCATCCTTGATCGTTCCCGGTCCGTCCAGGTAATGGGACCGCGGTCGGCCTGATGCGGGTCCAGGCCCCCGCTGCGGATACCATCGCAGTGACCACCGGTTCCGCCCGCTTGATCCGCCAGATCCGCACGATCCGCCGACAGGCGGTCCACCGGAGGCCGCTCGACCCGCTGGAACATCCCACCGTCTGGAAGGGGGCCGCTCGCGTGAGTGTGCTCGACGAGATCATCGACGGAGTCCGTGCCGACCTTGCGGAGCGGCAGGCGCGCGTCAGCCTCGACGAGCTCAAGGAGCGCGCGGCCAAGGCGCCGGCCGCCAAGGACGGCGTGGCCGCCCTGCGCGGCGACGGCGTCAAGGTCATCTGCGAGGTGAAGCGCTCCAGCCCGTCCAAGGGCGCGCTGGCCTCGATCGCCGACCCGGCCGGACTCGCCGCCGACTACGAGGCCGGCGGCGCCGCCGTCATCTCCGTGCTGACCGAGCAGCGCCGCTTCGGCGGCTCGCTGGCCGACCTGGAGGCCGTGCGCGCCCGGGTGGACATCCCGGTCCTGCGCAAGGACTTCATCGTCACGTCGTACCAGCTATGGGAGGCCCGGGCCTACGGCGCCGACCTCGCCCTGCTGATCGTCGCCGCCCTCGACCAGCCGGCCCTGGAGTCGCTGATCGAGCGCGCGGTGTCCATCGGGCTCACCCCGCTCGTCGAGGTCCACGACGAGGAGGAGGTCGAGCGCGCGGTGGACGCCGGCGCCAAGGTGATCGGCGTCAACGCCCGCAACCTGCGCACCCTGGAAGTCGACCGCGACACCTTCGAGCAGGTGGCACCGGAGATCCCCGGCCATATCGTCAAGGTCGCCGAGTCCGGCGTCCGCGGCCCGCACGACCTGATCGCCTACGCCAACGCCGGCGCCGACGCGGTCCTGGTCGGCGAGTCGCTGGTCACCGGCCGCGACCCGAGGACCGCCGTCGCCGACCTCGTCGCCGCCGGAGCGCACCCCGCGCTGCGGCACGGCCGCGGCTGACCCGCCGGTAGAATCGGCTGCGATGACCTTCCTGACCACCGTGACCGCCACCGACCGGTACGCCCGCCTCGCGCGCGGCTGCCGGCCCCGGGGCTGCCGCGCGCCCGCCCGCCGGGTGCACGGCCGCCGGGTGCGGTACGTGATCGGGGACGAGCCGGGCCAGGTCAACGGCATGCGATGGCAGCGGCGCCCCGCCAGGGGCGCGGGAGCCCCTCCGCCGCGCGGCCGGTGCCGCGCGGGCGCGCGGCAGCACTGACGGCGCGCGCCCGGCGGACGCCTCCCGGCCCCACGGCGAACAGTGTCTTCTCCTACGCACTCACCGTGAGGTACCGGCATGCCCAGCAACTGCTTCTTCCCTGACCCGGAAGGCCAGGTCCCCAGCGCCGACGGCTACTTCGGCGCGTACGGCGGCAAGTTCATCCCGGAGGCGCTCGTCGCCGCCGTGGACGAGGTCGCCGCCGAGTACGACAAGGCCAAGTCCGACCCCGCCTTCGCCCGCGAGCTGGACGACCTGCTCGTCCACTACACCGGACGGCCCAGCGCCCTGACCGAGGTGCCGCGCTTCGCGGAGCACGCCGGCGGCGCCCGGATCTTCCTCAAGCGCGAGGACCTCAACCACACCGGCTCCCACAAGATCAACAACGTGCTCGGCCAGGCGCTGCTCACCCGGCGCATGGGCAAGACCCGGGTGATCGCGGAGACCGGCGCCGGCCAGCACGGCGTCGCCACCGCCACCGCCTGCGCGCTCTTCGGCCTGGAATGCACCGTCTACATGGGCGAGATCGACACCGAGCGCCAGGCGCTCAACGTGGCCCGGATGCGCATGCTCGGCGCCGAGGTCGTCGCCGTGAAGTCCGGCAGCCGCACCCTCAAGGACGCCATCAACGAGGCGTTCCGCGACTGGGTCGCCAACGTCGACCGCACCCACTACCTGTTCGGCACCGTCGCGGGACCCCACCCGTTCCCGGCCATGGTCCGCGACTTCCACCGGGTCATCGGCGTGGAGGCGCGCCGCCAGATTCTGGAGCGCGCCGGACGGCTGCCGGACGCCGCGATCGCCTGCGTGGGCGGCGGCTCCAACGCCATCGGCCTCTTCCACGCCTTCATCCCCGACGAGGGCGTCCGCCTGATCGGCTGCGAACCGGCCGGCCACGGCGTGGAGACCGGCGAGCACGCCGCCACCCTGACCGCCGGCGAGCCCGGCGTGCTGCACGGCTCCCGCTCCTACGTCCTGCAGGACGACGAGGGCCAGATCACCGAGCCGTACTCCATCTCGGCCGGCCTCGACTACCCGGGCATCGGCCCCGAGCACTCCTACCTCAAGGACTCCGGCCGCGGCGAGTACCGGGCGGTCACCGACGACGCCGCCATGCAGGCCCTGCGCCTGCTGTCGCGCACCGAGGGCATCATCCCGGCCATCGAGAGCGCCCACGCGCTGGCCGGCGCCCTGGAGGCCGGCCGGGAACTGGGCCCGGACGGCCTGATCGTCGTCAACCTCTCCGGGCGCGGCGACAAGGACATGGACACCGCCGCCCGCTACTTCGGCCTGTACGACACCGACGCCGAGGTGGCCGCCGACGCGGCCGACACCGCCGAGATCGAGGGGGACGCCAAGTGAGCGGCACCATCCAGCTTCTGTCCGACACCCTCGCCGCCGCCCGGGCGGAGGACCGCTCCGCGCTCATCGCCTACCTGCCGGCCGGGTTCCCGACCGTGGACGGCGGCATCGAGGCGGTCAAGGCCGCCTTCGACGGCGGCGCGGACATCGTGGAGGTCGGCCTGCCGCACAGCGACCCCGTCCTCGACGGCCCGGTCATCCAGACCGCCGACGACATCGCGCTGCGCGGCGGCGTGCGGATCGCCGACGTGCTGCGCACGGTCCGCGAGGCCCACGCCGCCACCGGCAAGCCGGTCCTCATCATGACGTACTGGAACCCGATCGACCGCTACGGCGTGGAGCGGTTCACCGCCGAGCTGGCCGAGGCGGGCGGCGCCGGGTGCATCCTGCCGGACCTGCCGGTCCAGGAGTCCGCGCTGTGGCGCGAGCACGCCGGCAAGCACGGCCTGGCGACCGTCTTCGTGGTGGCGCCCAGCAGCCGGGACGAACGGCTCGCCGAGATCACCGAGGCCGGCTCCGGCTTCGTCTACGCCGCCTCCCTCATGGGCGTCACCGGCACCCGCGAGTCGGTCGGCGCGCAGGCCCAGGACCTGGTGCGGCGCACCCGCGCCACCGGCACCGGCCTGCCCGTCTGCGTCGGCCTCGGGGTCTCCACCCCGGCCCAGGCCGCCGAGGTCGCGGGCTTCGCCGACGGCGTGATCGTCGGCTCGGCGTTCGTCAAGCGGATGCTGGACGCCCCGGACCACGCGGCCGGTGTCGAGGCCGTCCGCACACTGGCGGGCGAGCTGGCGCGCGGGGTGCGCGGACAGGTCTGACACCACACCCGCTCACCCGAACGGGTGGACCTGGGACCGGGGAGGCGCGAGGCGCCTCCCCGGTTCGTTCTGGTGGTGTGAGCGAGAAGAACCATGACGAGCAGCGCCCGGCCCGGCAGCGGCTGGCGGCCGAGCGCGAGAAGCAGAAGGCCGGGGAGCGGCGGCGGCGCACCCTGATCGTGGCCGTCAGTGTGGTCTGCGTGCTGGGCCTGGCCACCGTGATCGGCGTGCTCGCCGCGCACTCCGGCAAGAGCGGGAAGCCGAGCGCCGGACCGGTCGTGGCGCCCTCGGGCGCGCAGGGCAAGGACAGCCTCGCCATCGCGGTCGGCAAGGACGGCGCCAGGTCGACGCTCACCGTGTGGGAGGACTTCCGCTGCCCCGCCTGCCAGGCGTTCGAGGCGGCGTACCGGCCGACGATCCACGAGCTGACCGGCTCCGGCAAGCTCCGCGTCGAGTACCACCTGGCCCGGCTCATCGACGGCAACCTCGGCGGCACCGGCTCGCTGCGCGCGGCCAACGCCGCCGCCTGCGCCCAGGACGCGGGCAAGTTCCCCGCCTACCACGACGTGCTGTACGAGAACCAGCCCAAGGAGACCGACGACGCCTACGCGGGCAACGCCAAGCTGATCCAGCTGGCCGGCAAGGTGAACGGCCTGGACACCCCCGCCTTCCGCAAGTGCGTCGAGGGCGGCACGCACGACGCCTGGGTCGACAAGTCCCACCAGGCGTTCCAGTCCGGCGGCTTCTCGGGCACCCCGACCGTCCTGCTGAACGGCAAGAACATCGTCGAGGACCGGTCGATGACCCCGGCGAAGCTGAAGCAGACCGTCGAGGCGGCGGCCAGGGGATGAGCGGCGGGCCAGGTGCGAGCGGTGGGCAAGGGACGAGCGGTGGGCAAGGGACGGGTAAGGGCCAGGTGAGAGCGTTGCGGCAGGGTGCGCGGCGGGACTGGGGAACGGCCGCCTGTTATGGACCCGTAGCCCGGATGCCCGGCGTGGGCCCGCTCCGGCTGCGGTAGCGTCGACCCTGCCATGGAACTTGCCTACATTCCCAGCCCGTCGCAGGGCGTGGTCCACCTCGGGCCCATTCCGCTGCGCGGCTACGCGTTCTGCATCATCATCGGCGTCTTCGTCGCCGTGTGGCTCGGCAACAAGCGCTGGATCGCCCGGGGCGGCCGGGCCGGCACGGTCGCCGACATCGCGGTCTGGGCCGTGCCGTTCGGCCTGGTCGGCGGCCGGCTCTACCACGTGATCACGGACTACGAGCTGTACTTCAGCGACGGCCGTGACTGGGTGGACGCCTTCAAGGTGTGGCAGGGCGGCCTCGGCATCTGGGGCGCGATCGCGCTCGGCGCGCTGGGCGCGTGGATCGGCGCCCGGCGCCGGGGCGTCCCGATGCCCGCCTACGCCGACGCGGTCGCGCCGGGCATCGCCTTCGCCCAGGCGATCGGCCGCTGGGGCAACTGGTTCAACCAGGAGCTGTACGGCCGGGAGACGCACGTTCCGTGGGCGCTGCACATCACCTCGTCCACGGACGGCCGGGTCCCGGGGTACTACCACCCGACCTTCCTCTACGAGTCGCTGTGGTGCGTGGGCGTCGGCTTCCTGGTCCTGTGGGCCGACCGCCGCTTCACGCTGGGCCACGGCCGGGCGTTCGCGCTGTACGTCGCCGCGTACTGCGTGGGCCGCGGCTGGATCGAGTACATGCGCGTCGACGACGCCCACCACATCCTGGGCCTGCGGCTGAACGACTGGACGGCGATGGCCGTCTTCCTCGCCGCGGTGGTCTGCATCTGGGTGTCCGCCAAGAAGCGGCCGGGCCGCGAGGCCCAGGTCGAGCGGGGCATGCCCGAGGGCGAGGAGGCCGCGGAGACGGCGGCGGAGCCGTCCGACGAGGCCGGCGACAAGGTGCCGGCGCCGGCGAAGGCGGAGGCCGGGACCGGGTCCGCGGAGGCGGCGCAGGACACGGCCGCGAAGAAGACCGCGCCGGACGGCGGCGGCACGGAGACCGGCGATGCCGACGCCGCCGGTGCCGATGAAGCCGGTGTGAAGGACGAGGCGGGCTCGGCGAAGTAGCGCCGGCCGTACATGGGTGAGGGCGCCCCCGGACTCCGGGGGCGCCCTCACCCGTGCGGGGCGGGGCGGGGCGTCAGCACCGGCGGGACAGGGCCAGGGTCCGCCGGGCCGCCGCGACCACCGCCGCGTCGACGAAACGGCCGTCCGCGAGCGCCTGCGCGCCCGGTTCCGCGGTGGCCGCCTCGACGATCGTCTCGGCCTCCTCCAGCTCCCGGTCGGTCGGCAGGTAGGCGCGTTCGATGATGGGGAGCTGGCGGGGGTGGATGGCCGCGCGGCCGAGGAACCCCAGGGCGCGACCGCGGGCACAGGAGGCCGCCAGTCCCTCCAGGTCCCGGATGTCGGGGTGCACGGACTGCGCGGGCGGGGCGAGTCCCGCCGCCCGGGCCGCGACGACCACCCGGGCCCGGCACCAGTCGAGCCCGGCGTCCTGCCGTACCCCGAGGTCGGCACGGAGATCCGCCTCACCGATCGAGACACCGCGCAGCGCCGGGTGCGCGGAGGCGATGGCGTAGGCGTGCTCGACGGCCAGCGCGGTCTCCAGCAAGGCGTACAACGGGGGCCCGGCCCCCGCCCTCGGCCGGACCGTGACCCCGCACGCGACTCCGGTTCCCGCCCCGGAGGCGGGCCCGGACACGCGCGTGGGTCCGGCAGCCGGCCTGGCCGCGGGCTCCGGGCCGGCCCCGAGCCGAGCACCGTGCCCGGCCCCGCCCGTCTCCGCGTCCTCCGTCTGCCGGGCGATGTGGATCACCTGGTGCGGGGAGGTCACCTTCGGCAGGCGCAGGCCGGCCAGGCCGGGGCGCGGGGTCACGGCCGCGAGGTCGGCGGCGGCCAGGGGGCCGTCGACGGCGTTGACGCGTACGTGGACCGGGACCGGCGGCGGCTCGGTGAGCAGTTCGGCGGTGGCGGCGCGGGCGTACTCCTTGCGGTCCGGGGCGACCGCGTCCTCCAGGTCGATGACGACCACGTCGGCGCCGCTGGTGAGGGCCTTGGTGACGACCCGTGGCCGGTCACCGGGGACGTAGAGCCAGGTGAGCGGGAAGAGGGCGGTGGCCGTCACAGCGCGCCCTCCGCGCGCAGCGCGGCCAGCTCCTCGGGGGTCAGGCCCAGCTCGGTCAGCACCGCCTCGGTGTCCGCGCCGTGCGGGCGGCCCGCCCAGCGGATCGCGCCCGGGGTGGCGGACAGCCGGAACAGCACGTTCTGCATCCGCATCCGGCCCAGCTCGGGGTCGTGCAGCGTGGTGAGGGTGCCCAGGGCCTGGTATTGCGGGTCGGCCACCACGTCCCGGACGTCCTGGATCGGCGCGACGGCCGCCTGCGCCTTCTCGAAGGCGGACATGACCTCGGTGCGGGTGTGCCGGGCGATCCAGCCGCCGACCGCCTCGTCGAGCACGTCGGCGTGCGCGGCCCGTCCGGTGCCGGTCGCGAACCACGGCTCGTCGATCAGCTCGGGGCGCCCGACCAGGCGCAGCACCCGCTCGGCCACCGACTGCGCCGAGGCGGAGACGGCGAGCCAGGTGCCGTCGCGGGTGCGGTAGGTGTTGCGCGGGGCGTTGTTCTGGGTGCGGTTGCCGGTGCGGGGCTGGACGTAGCCGAGCTGGTCGTACCAGAGGGGCTGCGGCCCCAGCACGGTCAGGATCGGCTCGATGATCGCCATGTCGACGATCTGGCCCGCGCCGGTGCGTTCCCGGGCCGCGAGCGCAGTCATCACCGCGTACGCCGTGGCCAGGCCCGCGATCGAGTCGGCGAGCCCGAAGGGCGGCAGGGTCGGCGGCGCGTCCGGCTCGCCGGTGATCGCGGCGAAGCCGCTCATCGCCTCCGCAAGGGTGCCGAAGCCGGGCCGGCCGGCGTACGGGCCGAACTGGCCGAAGGCGGTGACCCGGGCGAGGACCAGGCGCGGGTTGGCCGCCGACAGCTCCGGCCAGCCCAGCTCCCACCGCTCCAGCGTGCCGGGCCGGAAGTTCTCGATGATCACGTCGGCGCCGGCGGCCAGCCGCAGCAGGGTCGCGCGCCCGCCGGGCCGGGACAGGTCCAGGGTGATGGCGCGCTTGTTGCGGCCGAGCAGCTTCCACCACAGGCCGACGCCGTTCTTGGCCGGGCCGTGGCCGCGCGCGGGGTCCGGCTTGGCGGGGTGCTCGACCTTGATGACCTCGGCGCCGAAGTCGCCGAGCATGGTGGCGGCGATCGGCCCGGCGAACAGGGTGGCGAGGTCCAGGACGCGCAGGCCCGCCAGCGGCGGGGCGGGCGGGGGCGGTGTCATGGGCGGGCCGCCTCCTGGTGGGTGAGGTGGGCCAGGGCGTCGAAGCCGATGCCGTCGAAGTCGGCGACGGTGGTGGCCAGCCGGTTCTTCAGCGGCGCGGTCCAGCGGTCGGGGAGGGCGGCGGGGGAACCGGCGAGGAGGGCGGCGACCGATCCGGCGGTGGCGCCGTTGGAGTCGGTGTCCCAGCCGCCCGCGACGACCCGGCAGACGGAGCCCGTGAAGTCGCCGCCCGCGTGGGTGAGGGCGGCGGCGATCAGGGCGGTGTTCGGCACGGCGTGCACCCAGTGGCAGCCGGCGTGGGCGGTGTGCAGGGCGTCCACCACGGTGTCGAAGTCCTCGTGCTCGCCGGCCAGGCGGACGGCGTGCCGGACCGCGCGGGCCAGCCGGGAGCCGGGCGGCACCACGGTCAGGCCGGTGGCCAGGCAGGCGTGCACGTCCTGGCCGCCGCCGGCCGCGGCGGCGATCACCGCGGCGGCGAACATCGCCGCGTAGACGCCGTTGGCGGTGTGAGTGAGGACGGCGTCCCGGTGCGCCTGCGCGGCGGCGGCGCCCGGGTCGCCCGCGTTGGTCCAGCCGTGCACGTCGGCGCGGATCAGGGCGCCGATCCACTCGCGGAACGGGTTGCGGTGGCGGGCGGTGCGCGGGGGCTCGATGCCGAGCAGCAGGTTGCGGTAGGCGACGCGTTCGGCGGTGAAGGCGCGTCCGGCGGGCAGTTCCTCCAGCCACAGGCGGGCCACGTCGGCGGTGGTGAAGCCGCGGCCGTGGCGGCGCAGCAGGAGCAGGTTGAGCAGCGGGTAGTCCAGGTCGTCGTCCTGGGGCATGCCGTCGATGTTCTCGGCGAGGGAGGTGGCCGCGGAGCGGCGGTTCCACGGGTGCCGGGCGGCCAGGTCCTCGGGGACGCCCCGGGCCGTGAACCACGTGGTCAGCGGCCAGTTCCCGGTGGCGCGGGCCAGCTCGCGGATGCCGTCGAGGGGCAGTTTCTCGACGGGCTTGCCCAGCAGGCAGCCGGCGGCCCGGCCCAGCCAGGCGGCTTCGAGACGTTCCGGGGAGGGGGCGGGGGAGGGGGAGGAAGCGGAGGGGGCGGTGCCGTCCGCGCGAGAGCCGGCGTCGCCCGCGCAAGCCCCGGTGCCGCCCGCGCGTACCGGCCAGTGCGGGCACAGTGCCCTGATCGCGGGCAGGCCGGTCGGCTCCGCCTCCGCCAGGCTGCTGGGCAGTTCGGCCAGTTCGTCGAGCAGGTCCTCGGCGAGCAGGCGCAGATAGCGCGAGACGGGCTGCGGGGAGGCGCCCGCGCGGTCCGGCGCGTCCGGGCCGGCCGCCGCCCGCCACCGCGCCGCGACCGCAGCCGGTTCGCGGCCGTCCTGCGCCGCCTGGCGCAGTTCGTGGCCGAGCAGGTCCTCCGGCTGGACCCAGGTCAGTCGGAGCATCCGGGGCCTCCCATCGCGGTGAACGCCCGCTCGTGCGCCCGCCGCCGTCGTACGTCCTTCTCGAAGACCTCCCGGGCCACCGCGGCCAGTTCGCGGGCCGGCGCCCACAGGTCCAGCCTGCTGGCCCCGGCCACCGTCTCCGCCCACTCGCCGGGCACCGGTGAGCCCAGCGCGCCCGCCAGCGCCCCGGCCATGGTCGCGATGGAGTCACAGTCGCGGCCGTAGTTCACCGCGCCGAGGACGGCCCGGCGGAAGTCGCCGCGCGCCACCACCAGCAGGCCCAGCGCGACGGGCAGTTCCTCGATCGCGTGCAGCCGGGAGGGGCGGCGGGCGCCCAGCGAGGGGCTGCGGTAGTCCGGGCCGACCGTGTCGTACGGCGCGACGGCCGCCCGCAGCGGTTCCAGCGCCGCCTCGAAGTCGTCGTGGCGGACGGCGACTTCGCACACCTTCTCGATCGCCGTCCGGGTGCCGTCCTTGGCCAGGGCCAGCGCGGCCGCCACCACCGAGTCGGGTGTGGCGCCCGGTGCGCAGGCCGCGGCGACGGCGGCCGCCAGGACGCCCGCCGCCTCCCGCCCGTACGACGACTGGTGGGCGCCCGCGATGTCCAGGGCCTCCGCGTACGCGCCCCGCGGATGGGCGGCGTTGACCAGGCCGACCGGGGCCATGTACATCGCCGCACCGCAGTTGACGATGTTGCCTACGCCGGCCTCGCGCGGGTCCACATGGCCGTAGTGCAACCGCGCCACCAGCCACTTCTCGGCCAGGAAGACCCGGTGCAGCGGCAGCGCCTCGGCTTCGAGCTCCGGGATCCAGCGCGGGTTCGTCATCAGGTCCGGCACGAGGTGGCCGGCGACGCCGTAGGCGTCGAGGTGGTCGCGGACCCGCGCGTACACCCGGATCAGCGCGTGCGTCATCAAGGTGTCGTCGGTGACATGGCCGTCGCCCTTGTGGTACGGCGCGATCGGCCGGGCGGTGCGCCACTCGTCGCCGTGCCAGGGGCCGACGATCCCCCGCACCCGGCCGCCGTGGCGCTGTGCGATCTGGTCGGGGGACCAGCCCTCGACGGGACCGCCGAGCGCGTCACCGACCGCGGCGCCGACCAGCGCGCCGGTGATCCGTTCGTCCAGACTCGCGGCTTGGCAGCCGGTATCCGGGGTTTCTTCCTCTGTGGCCGTCATGCCCCGAATCATCCTCCTGGCAGGGCCGGTTGCGCGGCTTCCAGCAGTCCGGCGAGTTCCACCAGATCGGTGCCGGTGAGGCGGGGCAGGACACAGCCGGACAGGGTGCGGCACGCCTCCCGCCAGGACAGCGGGACCGCCTCGGCGCCGCCCAGCGCGCCGGTGAGCGCGCCCGCAAGAGCCGGGGCGGAGTCGGCGACCCGGGACAGGCAGGCCGCGGCGGGCAGCGCCTCGGCGATCCGGCCGCTCGCGGCGGCGGTCAGGGCGAGGGCGACCGGGACGGTCTCGGCGGCGGCGACGCCGTAGCTGTAGACATGGTCGACGATCTGGTGTTCGAGCAGCGGCACCAGGGTGAACGCGCCGTCGCCGCGCGCGGCCAGCTCCAGCGCGTGCCGGGCGTTGCGGCCGATCTCCGTCTCCTCGGGGAGTTCGGCGAGCGCGGCCGTGACACACTCCGTGACGTCCGTCCCGGCCAGGGCCAGGGCGAGCGCCGCCGCCATCGCCCGGGCGCCGTGCACGCCGTCGCCGTCCTGGGTGTAACGGGCGTCGAACTCGGCCAGCTCGGCGGCGCGCCGGGCATCGCCCGGGTGGGCGGCGGCCAGGGCGCAGGCCCGTACGCAGGCGGCGTCGTCGAAGTAGTGCGGGTTGTCGTGGCCGGTGGCGGGCGGGCGCAGTCCGGTGGCGAGGTTGCCGAGACCGGCCCGGACGGAGATACGGGCGCGCAGCGGCAGCACCGCCGACTCGATCTCGGGCGCGCGGTCGGCCGCGGCGGCGACCTCGCTCGCCAGGGTGTTCCAGGTGAGGTCGAGGGCGGCACGTATCCGGCGGTCCCGGCTGAGGTCGCCGAACGCGTCGTCGTCCCCGGCCCGCAGGACGGCCTCCGCCGCGAACACGGCCCACTCGGCGTCGTCGGAGGGGCCGAGGCGCAGTGGCTGCGGGGGCTGGTTCAGGGCGATGGGCACGGGCAGGGTGGTCGTCGCGTTCTGCTCGGCGAAGGCGTCCAGCTCACGGGTGAGCCGACGTGTCCACTCGGGCATCCGGGCGGCCCGGTGCCGCGCGGCCGGCCACCCGGCGGCGTCCCCCGCGGCCAGCCCCAGCAACATCCCCTCCACCCGCCGCCCCCCGCTCACGGGGCCACCTCCCCGTCATCGGCGGTGAGGACGTAGGCGGCGGGGGTGGGGGAGGGCGAGGCGGAGGGCTGCGGGGCCGGTACGGGCTCGGGCAGGGGAAGGGGGAGCGGCTGGGCGGGGTCGGGCAGAGGGAGAGGGGGCGGCTGGGCGGGAGCGTGTCCGGTGAGGGCGGGGGTGTCCGGCTGTATGGCGGCGGGGGCGGATGGCTCGGGCGGAGGGTCGGATCGTACGGGCATTGGAGACAGCACCGCTGCGGCAGGGGCGGGAGCGTCGGGCCGTACGGCGGCAGGAGCGGGCCTCTCGGGCCGGGGGCCGGGGCGTACGGGCGTCCGCGGTGCCCCTTCCTCGGTGGGGGCCGGAGGGGGAACGGGGGTGTCCGGCTGTGCGGGGGCCGGAGCGGGAACGGGGGTGTCCGGCTGTGCGGGGGCCGGAGCAGGAACGGGGGTGTCCGGCCGTACGGCTGCCGGTGTGGCTGTCTCCGGGCGGCTGTCGGGGCGTACGAGTGTTCGGTGTGTCGGAGTTCCGGTCGGCCTGGGCGGTGTGGAGTGCGCGCGGTCCGTCAGGAGGTCCGCCACGTCCAGGACGTGGCGCCCCCGCATCGAGGGCAGGCAGCTGCCCCGGGCCGGGCCGATGGCCGCCGCCCACTCCCGGGGGATGGCGGCCACGCCCTGGGTGGCGCCCGCCAGGGCGCCCGCGACCGCGGCCGTGGTGTCGGCGTCCCGGCCCATGTTGACGGCGGTGAGCACCGCCTCGCGGAAATCGCCGTCGGCCGCCGCGTACGCGCCGAAGGCGAGGGCGACCGCCTCGGGGGCCAGGTCGGACCAGGGGTAGCCGGCGATGACCACGGCGGAGCGGACCGCGCGTTCGCCGCGGCGGGCGGCGGCCGTGGCCCGGCGCAGCGAGCGGGCCGTCCAGGAGTCGTCCGGGACGACGGCGAGCGCGGCGGCCACCACCGCGACCGGCGGCGCGCCCGCCATCGCCGCCGCCACCCCGGCCGCCACGGCCCGGCCGCCGTGGATGCCCTCGCCCTCGTGGCTGACCGAGCCGTCCACCGCGACCAGCCGGGCGGCCTCGGCGGGGCGACCGGCGGCGAACACCCCGAAGGGCGCCGCCCGCATCGCCAGGCCGTCGCTCCAGGCGTGCCGGTGCTGGGCGGAGACGGGTGCGGCAAGGCCGCGGCGCAGGTTCTCCAGGGTGCCGCGCTCGCTGAACCCGGCGCCGCGGAAGGGCCCCTCGGCCCGGCCGGCGATGTGCTCGTGCCAGGCCGCCTCCACATGGGCCGGGGTGAGCGCGGAGCCGTGCCGGGCGAGCAGCAGGCCGGAGAAGAGGGCGTACTCGGTGTCGTCGGTGCCGGCCGGGCGTTCGGAGACGTAGCCGGTGATACGGCCCCAGCGGGCGCGGATCTCGGAGGGCCGCAGATTCTCCGCGGGCGCCCCGAGGGCGTCCCCTACGGCGAGGCCGAGCAGCGCGCCCTGGGCCCGTTCGCGCAGGGCGACCGGGGGGAGTCCGGTGGTCGGTGCCATCGCGGGCGCTCCTCTCCAGGGCGCCGGTGAGGGCGCGGCACCCCTGGGGGGAGGTGTCCCCGGTCCGCGGCGCGACACAGCCTCGCCGGTGTCGGCGTCACCCGTACGACATCTGTGCGGAGGATGGCACGAATGAGCAAGAAAAGGTAAAGGCGCAGGTTAGCGGAGCCTTTCCTTGCTGGCGGGCGGGAAGATTCCGGCGTAGGTTCAGTGTTGTCAAAGAATAGAACTTGTCCAAAAGTAAGCCAAGCCTAATCTTCCTGGGGGACTCTCATGGCCATCCTCGACACCGAAGCGACCCTGCACGAGGCGCACCGCGACAATCACACGCACCGCGATGTGAACGGCGGCTGGCTGCGCCCGGCGGTCTTCGGCGCGATGGACGGCCTGGTCTCCAACCTCGCCCTGATGACCGGTGTCGCGGGCGGCGACGTCAGCCGGCACACCATCGTGCTCACCGGCCTGGCGGGCCTGGCCGCCGGCGCCTTCTCCATGGCGGCCGGCGAGTACACCTCCGTCGCCTCGCAGCGCGAGCTGGTCGAGGCCGAGCTGGACGTCGAGCGGCGCGAGCTGCGCAAGCACCCGCAGGACGAGGAGGACGAGCTGGCCGCGCTGTACGCGGCGCGGGGCGTCGAGCCCGCCCTCGCCCGCGAGGTGGCCCGCCAGCTCTCGGCCGACCCGGAGCAGGCCCTGGAGATCCACGCCCGCGAGGAACTGGGCATCGACCCCGGCGACCTGCCCTCCCCGCTGGTCGCCGCCGTCTCCTCCTTCGGCTCCTTCGCGCTGGGCGCCCTGCTCCCGCTGCTGCCCTACCTGCTGGGTGCCTCCGTGCTGTGGCCGGCCGTGCTGCTCGCCCTGTTCGGCCTGTTCGGCTGCGGCGCGGTGGTCGCCAAGGTGACCGCGCGCACCTGGTGGTACAGCGGTTTGCGGCAGCTTGCCCTGGGTGGTGCCGCCGCCGGTGTGACGTACGCCCTGGGCACCCTGTTCGGTACGGCCGTAGGATGACCAGGCTGGAACTTATGCGTCGGGTCGCATAAGTAGCCGTTACCCGCTGGTTTCGATCGCGTGACCACCGGGCATGAGCCGTAAGCGCTGTGGGCAATGAGGCCCACCGCGCACCCCCACGGGGTGGGCGAGGATGTCGTCGCCCGCTCCTCCTGCGGGCCGATGGGCACGGATCTGACCGATTCCCGCCCCTGCCGGCCCCCCGTGAAAGCCTCCACCGCCGGGCGCGGAACCCCCGCCGCCGACCCCTCCGGTGTCCGCATGCTGGAACGGAGTATCCGCTTCCCGAGAACCGCTCCATCATGTAACCTGCACGAAATTTCGCACTTCTCCGCAGAGGGCCAACGTCGTCCCTCGGCACCAGCACATGCCAATGACGACGACGGGAGAGCCGATGCGTACGCCGCGCCAGCCGTCCCAGCATTCCTCGAATGGCCGGAACTGGTCGTTCATGGATGCTCGCCCTGCTGCGCAGGGTATGTACGACCCCCGCAACGAGCACGACGCCTGCGGCGTCGGCTTCGTGGCCACCCTCACCGGCGAGGCGAGCCATGCGCTGGTCGAGCAGGCGCTCACGGTGCTGCGCAACCTGGAGCACCGCGGCGCCACCGGCTCCGAGCCCGACTCGGGCGACGGCGCGGGCCTGCTCTCCCAGGTGCCCGACGCGTTCCTGCGCGAGGTGGCCGGATTCGAGCTGCCGGCCGCCGGCGCCTACGCGTTCGGCATCGCCTTCCTGCCCGAGGACGGCACCGAGGACGCCGTCTCGCGCATCGAGACGATCGCCGCCGACGAGGGCCTGACCGTCCTCGGCTGGCGCGAGGTCCCGGTCGCCCCCGAACTCCTCGGCGCCACCGCCCGCTCCACCATGCCCGCCTTCCGGCAGGTCTTCGTCGCCGACGGCACCAGCGAGGGCATCGCCCTGGACCGCAAGGCGTTCCTGCTGCGCAAGCGCGCCGAACGCGAGGCCGGGGTCTACTTCCCCTCGCTGTCCGCGCGCACCATCGTCTACAAGGGCATGCTGACCACCGGCCAGCTGGAGCCCTTCTTCCCGGACCTGTCCGACCGCCGCTTCGCCTCGGCCGTCGCGCTCGTCCACTCCCGCTTCTCCACGAACACCTTCCCGAGCTGGCCGCTCGCCCACCCCTACCGGTTCGTCGCCCACAACGGCGAGATCAACACCGTCAAGGGCAACCGCAACTGGATGGTGGCCCGCGAGTCCCAGCTCGCCTCGCGGCTGTTCGGCGGCGACGGGAACCTGGAGCGGGTCTTCCCGATCTGCACCCCCGACGCCTCCGACTCCGCCTCCTTCGACGAGGTCCTGGAGCTGCTGCACCTCGGCGGCCGCTCGCTGCCGCACTCCGTGCTGATGATGATCCCGGAGGCCTGGGAGAACCACGCCTCCATGGACCCGGCCCGCCGCGCCTTCTACGGCTACCACTCCACGATGATGGAGCCCTGGGACGGCCCGGCCTGCGTCACCTTCACCGACGGCACCCAGGTCGGCGCCGTGCTCGACCGCAACGGCCTGCGCCCCGGCCGCTACTGGGTCACCGACGAGGGCCTGGTCGTCCTCGGCTCCGAGGTCGGCGTCCTCGACATCGACCCCGCCCGGGTCGTGCGCAAGGGCCGCCTGCAGCCCGGCCGCATGTTCCTCGTGGACACCGCCGAGCACCGCATCATCGAGGACGACGAGATCAAGGCGTCCCTGGCCGCCGAGAACCCGTACGCCGAATGGCTGGAGGCCGGCGAGATCGAGCTGGGCGACCTGCCCGAGCGCGAGCACATCGTCCACACCCACGCCTCGGTCACCCGCCGCCAGCAGACCTTCGGCTACACCGAGGAGGAGCTGCGCGTCCTGCTCGCGCCGATGGCCAAGTCCGGCGCCGAGCCGATCGGCTCCATGGGCACCGACTCACCCATCGCCGCCCTCTCCGAGCGCCCCCGGCTGCTCTTCGACTACTTCACCCAACTGTTCGCGCAGGTCACCAACCCGCCGCTGGACGCCATCCGCGAGGAACTGGTCACCTCCCTGCGCAGCTCGCTGGGCCCGCAGGGCAACCTGCTCGAACCCACCGCGGCCTCCTGCCGGTCCGTGGTGCTGCCCTTCCCGGTGATCGACAACGACGAGCTGGCCAAGCTCATCCACATCAACGCCGACGGCGACATGCCCGGCTTCAAGGCCGCGACCCTCTCCGGCCTCTACCGGGTCTCCGGCGGCGGCCAGTCGCTGGCCGCCCGCATCGACGAGATCTGCGCCGAGGCCGACGCCGCCATCGACAACGGCGCCCGCCTGATCGTCCTGTCCGACCGGCACTCCGACGCCGAGCACGCGCCGATCCCCTCGCTGCTGCTCACCGCCGCCGTCCACCACCACCTCATCCGCACCAAGCAGCGCACCCACGTGGGCCTGCTGGTCGAGGCCGGCGACGTCCGCGAGGTCCACCACGTCGCCCTGCTCATCGGCTACGGCGCCGCCGCCGTCAACCCGTACCTGGCGATGGAGTCCGTCGAGGACCTCGTCCGGGCCGGCACCTTCCTGCCCGGCAGCGAGCCCGAGCCGGCCATCCGCAACCTCATCCACGCCCTCGGCAAGGGCGTCCTGAAGGTCATGTCCAAGATGGGCATCTCCACCGTCGCCTCCTACCGCGGCGCCCAGGTCTTCGAGGCCGTGGGCCTGGACGACGGCTTCGTGGAGAAGTACTTCAACGGCACCACCACCAAGATCGGCGGCGTCGGCATCGACGTCGTCGCCAAGGAGGTCGCCGCCCGCCACGCCAAGGCCTACCCCGCCACCGGCATCGCCCCGGCGCACCGCGCCCTGGACATCGGCGGCGAGTACCAGTGGCGCCGCGAGGGCGAACCGCACCTGTTCGACCCGGAGACCGTCTTCCGCCTCCAGCACTCCACGCGCTCGGGCCGCTACGACATCTTCAAGCAGTACACCGGCCGGGTGAACGAGCAGTCCGAGCGGCTGATGACGCTGCGCGGCCTGTTCGCCCTGAAGACGAACAAGGACGGCAGCTCCGGCCGGCAGCCGATCCCCCTGGACGAGGTCGAGCCGGTCTCCGAGATCGTCAAGCGGTTCTCCACCGGCGCCATGTCGTACGGCTCCATCTCCCAGGAGGCGCACGAGACCCTCGCCATCGCCATGAACCAGCTGGGCGGCAAGTCCAACACCGGTGAGGGCGGCGAGGACCCCGAGCGCCTGTACGACCCGGCACGCCGGTCCAGCATCAAGCAGGTCGCCTCCGGCCGCTTCGGCGTGACCAGCGAGTACCTCGTCAACTCCGACGACATCCAGATCAAGATGGCCCAGGGCGCCAAGCCCGGCGAGGGCGGCCAGCTGCCCGGCCACAAGGTCTATCCGTGGGTCGCCAAGACCCGGCACTCCACGCCCGGCGTGGGCCTGATCTCCCCGCCGCCGCACCACGACATCTACTCCATCGAGGACCTGGCCCAGCTGATCCACGACCTCAAGAACGCCAACCCGGCCGCCCGCATCCACGTGAAGCTGGTCTCCGAGGTCGGCGTCGGCACGGTCGCGGCCGGTGTGTCCAAGGCCCACGCGGACGTCGTGCTGATCTCCGGCCACGACGGCGGCACCGGCGCCTCCCCGCTCACCTCGCTCAAGCACGCGGGCGGCCCCTGGGAGCTGGGCCTGGCCGAGACCCAGCAGACCCTGCTGCTCAACGGCCTGCGGGACCGGATCGTCGTGCAGACCGACGGCCAGCTCAAGACCGGCCGCGACGTCGTCATCGCCGCGCTCCTCGGCGCCGAGGAGTTCGGTTTCGCGACCGCGCCGCTCGTCGTCTCCGGCTGCATCATGATGCGCGTCTGCCACCTGGACACCTGCCCGGTCGGCATCGCCACCCAGAACCCGGTGCTGCGCGACCGCTTCGCCGGCAAGGCCGAGTACGTGGTGAACTTCTTCCAGTTCATCGCCGAGGAGGTCCGCGAACTCCTCGCCGAGCTGGGCTTCCGCTCCATCGAGGAGGCCGTCGGCCACGCCGAGGTCCTCGACGTGGCCCGCGCGGTCGACCACTGGAAGGCGCAGGGCCTGGACCTGGAGCCGCTGTTCCACGTGCCCGAGCTGCCCGAGGGCGCGGCACGCCACCAGGTCGTCGCCCAGGACCACGGCCTGGAGAAGGCCCTCGACAACGAGCTGATCAGGCTCGCCGCCGACGCCCTGGCCGCGCCCGGCGCCACCGACGCCCAGCCGGTACGCGCCCAGGTCGCCATCCGCAACATCAACCGCACGGTCGGCACCATGCTCGGCCACGAGGTGACGAAGAAGTTCGGCGGCGCCGGCCTGCCCGACGACACCGTCGACATCACCTTCACCGGCTCGGCCGGCCAGTCCTTCGGCGCCTTCCTGCCGCGCGGCATCACCCTGCGCCTGGAGGGCGACGCCAACGACTACGTCGGCAAGGGCCTGTCCGGCGGCCGCATCGTGGTCCGCCCCGACCGCGCCGCCGACCACCTCGCCGAGTACAGCGTCATCGCGGGCAACACCCTCGCCTACGGCGCCACCGGCGGCGAGATGTTCCTGCGCGGCCGCACCGGCGAGCGGTTCTGCGTCCGCAACTCCGGCGCGACCGTCGTCTCCGAGGGCGTGGGCGACCACGGCTGCGAGTACATGACCGGCGGCCACGCGGTCGTCCTCGGCGAGACCGGCCGCAACTTCGCGGCCGGCATGTCCGGCGGCATCGCGTACGTCATCGACCTGGACCGCGACAACGTCAACGCCGGCAACCTCGACGCCGTCCAGCCCCTGGACGACACGGACCGGCAGTGGCTGCACGACGTGGTGCGCCGCCACGCCGAGGAGACCGGCTCCACCGTCGCCGCCCGGCTGCTCGCCGACTGGACCGCGGCCGCCGACCGCTTCAGCAAGATCATCCCCAGCACGTACAAGTCCGTGCTCGCCGCCAAGGACGCCGCCGAGCGAGCCGGTCTCACCGAGACCGAGATCACCGAGAAGATGATGGAGGCGGCGATCAATGGCTGACCCGAAGGGCTTCCTGAACCACGGCCGCGAGGTCGCCACCTCCCGCCCGGTCGACGAGCGCACGAAGGACTGGAACGAGGTCTACGTCCCCGGCTCGCTGCTGCCGATCATCAGCAAGCAGGCCGGCCGGTGCATGGACTGCGGCATCCCCTTCTGCCACAACGGCTGTCCGCTCGGCAACCTCATCCCCGAGTGGAACGACTACGCCTACCGCGGGGACTGGGCGGCCGCCTCCGAGCGGCTGCACGCCACGAACAACTTCCCGGAGTTCACCGGCCGCCTGTGCCCGGCCCCGTGCGAGTCGGCGTGCGTGCTCGGCATCAACCAGCAGCCGGTCACCATCAAGAACGTCGAGGTCTCGATCATCGACAAGGCGTGGGAGGGCGGGGACGTCGCCCCGCAGATCCCCGAGCGCCTGTCCGGCAAGACCGTCGCCGTGGTCGGCTCGGGCCCGGCCGGACTGGCCGCCGCCCAGCAGCTCACCCGGGCCGGGCACACCGTCGCCGTCTACGAGCGCGCGGACCGCGTCGGCGGACTCCTGCGGTACGGCATCCCCGAGTTCAAGATGGAGAAGCGGCACATCAACCGCCGTATCGAGCAGATGCGCGCGGAGGGCACCCGCTTCCGTACCGGCGTCGAGGTCGGCCGTGACATCACGGCCACAGGACTGAAGAAGCGCTACGACGCGGTGGTCCTGGCCGTCGGCGCCACCACCGCCCGCGACCTGCCCGTCCCCGGCCGTGAACTCCAGGGCATCCACCAGGCCATGGAGTACCTGCCGTTGTCCAACAAGGTCCAGGAGGGCGACTTCGTCACCCCGCCGATCTCGGCCGAGGGCAAGCACGTGGTCGTCATCGGCGGCGGTGACACCGGCGCGGACTGCGTGGGCACCGCCCACCGGCAGGGCGCGGCCTCCGTCACCCAGCTGGAGATCATGCCCCGCCCCGGCGAGGAGCGGCACCCCACGAACCAGCCCTGGCCGACCTTCCCCCTCCTGTACAAGGTCACCTCGGCCCACGAGGAGGGCGGCGAGCGGATCTACTCCGCCTCCACCACCCACTTCGAGGGCGACCAGGACGGCAACGTGCAGTGGCTGCACCTGGCCGAAGTCGCCTTCGTCGACGGCAGGCCGACCCAGAAGCCGGGCACCGAACGCAAGATCCCCGCCCAGCTGGTCACCCTCGCCATGGGCTTCACCGGCACCGACCGGGACAACGGCCTGGTCGACCAGTTCGGTCTGGACCTCGACGAACGCGGTAACATCGCCCGTGACGCCGATTTCCAGACCAACGTGCCCGGCGTGTTCGTCGCCGGTGACGCGGGCCGCGGCCAGTCGCTCATCGTGTGGGCGATCGCCGAGGGCCGCTCGGCCGCCCGCGGCGCCGACCGGTACCTGGCGGGCGCCAGCGACCTGCCGGCCCCGATCCGTCCGACGGACCGCGCGCTGATGGTCTGACGCACGGCCGCTCGAAACGTCCCGTACAACGGCGTACGGGCGGGTCATCTGGAGGGACGACTCCCTCCAGACCCCCCGAGACGGCGCCTGCCCCGTCCCCGACCGGACACCGGGCAGGCGCCGCCGCATGTCGGCATCCCCCCGGCCCGCGTGTCCGGTATTCCTCCGCCCGCACGTCCGGCAACCGCCCGGCGGCCCCTCCCCGGCGTCCCGGACCTCGATCCAGGACCCCAGCGAAGGAGCGGGACATGGCCGCGATCAGCCTGAGCAGGGTGGAGGAGGCCGCGCCCGCGCTGGTCAGCCTCTACAAGAGCGCGGGGACCTCGCTCGTCGAGCACGGCCTCGACGAGCTGTGGGCCGCCGTCTACCTGGTGCTCGACCACTCCGGCTCCATGAGCCCGTACGACAAGGACGGCAGCGTGCGGGCGCTCGCCGACCGGGTGCTCTCCCTCGCCGCGCACCTCGACGACGACGGCCGTGTCCCGGTGGTGTTCTTCTCCACCGACGTCGACGCGGTCACCGAGATCTCCCTCGACGACCACCAGGACAGCATCCGCCGCGCCGCCGCCGGCCTCGGCCGCATGGGCCGCACCCACTACGAGGCCGCCATGGACGCCGTGCTCGACCACTACCTCGACTGCGGCGCCACCGATCCGGCCCTGGTCGTCTTCCGGACCGACGGCGGCCCCTCCAGCAAGGCCGCCGCCGAGCGCTGTCTGTGCAAGGCCGCCGGGCTCCCGCTGTTCTGGCAGTTCATCGGCTTCGGCAACGCTCGCGGCCACCAGTTCGGCTTCCTGCGCCGGCTCGACGAACTCGCCGTGCCGGGCAAGCGAAGCGAGATGGGGGTCCCCCCGCCCGGAGGATGGGGGAGCGTCATCGACAACGCGGGATTCTTTCCGGCGGGCCGCGACCCGCGCCGCCTGTCCGACGCCCGGCTCTGCGACCGGCTCCTGTCCGAGTTCCCGCTGTGGCTGACGGCGGCCCGCGCCCAGGGGATCGTGACCTGACGCCGGTAGCCGGTAGCCGGTAGCCGGGTGTCGGTAGCCGGGTGTCGGGTGTCGGCTAGGTGTCGCACTCCAGCACCGTCCGGCACAGCCCGCACCGCGCCCGCACCCGCCCCCGTACCGGCACCCTGATCCGCTCCAGGCAGGTCGGGCAGCGGAACGACACCCGCAGCGGCTCCCGCCCGGACGCCGAGAAGGAGTACGGCGCCCCCGGCTCCCGCTCCGCCTCGCCGCCGTGGCCCTGGGCGTGCCGCCGGTCGCGGGCGTAGCGGCGGCGGCCCGCCCAGCCCGCCGCCGTCAGCGGCGGCTGCTGCCCGTCGCGGCGGGCCCGGGCCAGCCCCTTGACGTACGCCTCGTACCCCTGCGCACTGGTGAACCACGCCGAAGGGTCCTCACCGAAGACCAGCGACCGCTTGGCCAGCACGTAGCCGAACTCCTCCGGCGTGAGGTAGCCCAGTTTCTGCGAGGACACCCCGTCCTCGCGGAACGCGTCCAGCAGCAGCCAGCCCGCCCCCAGGTACGTCGCCGCCGTGTCCGTGAGGATCTCGTTGTCCCGGGTACCGGGGAAGGACAGGTCCAGGCGGTGCAGGTAGACGTGCATCACCTCGTGCGCCAGCGCCGCCCCGATGTCCCGGCGATGCGTACGGAACCGGTCGTTCAGCTCGACGAAGTACTCCGGCCCCGCCGTCAGCTCCACATTCGCCGCGTGCGTCATCTCCCGGAACCCGACGATCAGCCGCGCGTCCGGCAGCCCGTAGTGCCGCACCAGCTCCCGGGCCACCCGCTGCGCGCCCAGATGCAGATCGTCCGTGTCGCAGAACGCCACGTCGACCGGGGCCACACTGGTCGCGAACGTCCGGACCGACTCGTACGACAACCGCCGGTACAGCGCCGTGATCGCGGCCCGCACCGTCTCCAGATGCGGGAACCCGTGCTCGACCGGTCCGCCGTTCGCCACGCCCCGCACCCCCAAAGACGCCGGAACCCCACTCCACTGTAGGCGGAACGCACCCCGATTCCCCGGGCTCGGCGGCGGGCGCGGCGCCGAGCCCGCCGTCCGGCCGCCCTCCGCGCACGAGCGGGCCGGCCCCCACCCCGTAGGGTTGACCCCCATGAGCACCAGCAACACCAGCAGCACCGGAAACGACGGCGTCGACCCCGCCGTCCGCCAGGAACTCGCGCGGCTGCGCGACAGCATCGACAACATCGACGCGGCCGTCGTCCACATGCTCGCCGAGCGGTTCAAGGCGACCCAGCAGGTCGGCCACCTCAAGGCCGCCCACCAGCTGCCGCCCGCCGACCCGGCCCGCGAGTCCCGCCAGATCGCCCGCCTGCGCGCCCTGGCCGAGGACGCCAAACTCGACCCGGCGTTCGCCGAGAAGTTCCTCAACTTCATCATCGCCGAGGTCATCCGCCACCACGAGCGCATCGCGGAGGACACCGGCGACAGCCCGGCGACGGCGCACTGACCCCGGCCGCGCCCGGCCCGCACCACCCTGGCGCGTCCCGCACTACCCCCGGCGCGCGCCGGACCCGGCCCGGCGCGCGCGAGCACACCGCACCGCCCCCCACCGCCCCACCGACCCGCCCGCCCCGCCGGGCCGGTCCACGGAACCCCCTCGTGCCCCGCCCCCGCCATCAGGCAGCATGGCGTCCATGTCCGTACTCACGCGCGACGAAGCGCAGACCCGTGCCCAGCTCCTCGACGTCCACCGCTACACCGTCGACCTCGACCTGACCGGCGGGGACGACACCTTCGGCTCCCTGACCACCGTCCGGTTCACCGTACGCGCCGGCCAGGACGCCACGGACACCTTCATCGAGCTGAAGCCCGCCGAACTGCGCTCCGCCACCCTCGACGGACAGCCCCTCGACCCCGGCGCCCTCACCGAGAACCGCCTCGCCCTGAAGAACCTCGCCCCCGGCGCCCACGAACTGCGTGTCGACGCCCGCATGAGCTACTCCCGCACCGGCGAGGGCATGCACCGCTTCACCGACCCCTCCGACGGCGAGACCTACGTCTACACCCAGCTGTTCATGAACGACGTCCAGCGCGTCTTCGCCGCCTTCGACCAGCCCGACCTCAAAGCCGTCTTCGACGTCACCGTCACGGCCCCCGGGCACTGGACCGTCCTCGCCAACGGCGTCACCGAGCACACCGGCGACGGCGTCTGGAAGGCCGCCACCACCCCGCGCGTCTCCACCTACCTCGTCGCCGTCGCCGCCGGACCCTGGCACTCCGTGCGCACCGAACACCGCGGCCTGCCCTTCGGCATCCACTGCCGGCGCTCCCTCGCCCCGTACCTGGACGCCGACACCGACGAGATCCTCGCCATCACCCGCGCCTGCTTCGACCGCTACCACGAGAAGTTCGACGAGCCCTACCCCTTCGACTCCTACGACCAGGCGTTCGTCCCCGAGTTCAACGCCGGCGCCATGGAGAACCCCGGCCTGGTCACCTTCCGCGACGAGTTCGTCTACCGCTCCGCCGTCACCGACACCGAACGCCAGACCCGCGCCATGGTCATCGCCCACGAGATGGCCCACATGTGGTTCGGCGACCTCGTCACCCTCAAGTGGTGGGACGACATCTGGCTGAACGAGTCCTTCGCCGAGTACATGGGCTACCAGACCGCCGCCGAGGCCACCCGCTTCACCGGCACCTGGACCGACTTCGGCGTCGCCCGCAAGTCCTGGGGCTACGACGCCGACCAGCGCCCCTCCACCCACCCCGTCGCCCCCGACGCCGTCCACGACACCGCCTCCGCCCTGCTCAACTTCGACGGCATCTCCTACGCCAAGGGCGCCTCCGCGCTGCGCCAGCTCGTCGCCTGGCTCGGCGAGCGGGACTTCCTCGCCGGCATCAACACCCACTTCCGGCGGCACCGGTTCGCCAACGCCACCCTCGCCGACTTCATCGACTCCCTCGCCTCCGCCACCGACCGCGACGTGCACGCCTGGGCCGAGGCATGGCTGCGCACCACCGGCGTCGACACCCTCACCGCGGCCACCGGCGCCCGCCCCGGCCGGTGGACCCTCACCCTCGACCGCGACGGCGGCCGCCCCCACCGCGTCACCGTCGGCGTCTACGACCGCGACCTCTCCGACGGCCGCACCCTGACCCTGCGCGAACGCTACGAGACCGACGTACCCCAGAGCGCCCCCGAGGACCGCCCCGGCATCCGGCCCGCCCTGGTCCTGCCCAACGACCTCGACCTGACCTACGCCAAGATCCGCCTCGACGCCACCTCCCTGGAGACCGCCCTGCGCGGCCTGTCCGGCATCCCCGACGCGATCACCCGCGCCGTGGTCTGGAACACCCTGCGCGACATGGTCCGCGACGGCGCGCTCGACCCCGCCGACTACCTGGCGGCGGCCGCCGCCCACCTGCCCGAGGAGACCGACCTCGCCCTCGTCCAGGGCGTCCTCGCCTTCGCCGGCCCCCAGCTCACCGACCGCTACCTGAGCCCCGGACGGCGGCCCGCCGCGCTCGCCACGCTCACCGCCCTGTGCCGCGACCTCATCCGCCGCACCGAGGACGGCGACCACCCCGGCCTGCGCCTGATCGCCGTACGCCACTTCATCGCCACCGCCGCCCACCCCGACACCATCGCCGCCTGGCTCGCCGACGGCACCGTGCCCGGCGGCCCCGAACTCGATCCCGCACTGCGCTGGCGCGTCCTGGCCCGGCTCGCCGTCCTCGGCGCCACCGACGAGGCCGCCATCGCCGCCGAACTCGCCCGCGACCCCTCCGCCACCGGCCAGGAGGGTGCCGCCCGCTGCCGCGCAGCCCTGCCCGACCCGGCCGCCAAACGCGCCGCCTGGGAGGCGATGTTCACCTCCGACGACCTGTCCAACTACCTGTTCACCGCCACCGCGCAGGGCTTCTGGCAGCCCGAACAGGCCGACCTCGTCCAGGAGTACGTACCGCGCTATTACGACGACGCGATCGCCGTCGCCGCCCGCCGCGGCCCCGCCATCGCCGACGCCGCCGGCCACTGGGCCTTCCCCGCCCACGACATCGACGTCACCCATCTGCTCCTGGGCGAGAGCCGCCTGCGCGAGAGCGCCCCGGTCCCCGCCCTGCGCCGCAGGCTCGTCGACCAACTCGACGACCTCGCACGGGCCCTGCGCGTACGGGACGCACAGGAGCAGCGAGAGCAGTAGGGGGAGGGGGGAGGGGGGAGCAGGGGGAGGTAGGGGGAGCAGGGGGAACAGCGAGCAGCGGGAGCAGCGGGAGCAAGGGGGAACAGCAGGAGCGCCGAAGGGCGCCGCGCCGCCGGTCACGGCCCGCGCGCCCGGTCCGCCCCGGGCGCGCGCTCCCGCACGGCCCCGGCCACCGGCGGACCGGGCCCGCGCCACGCGCACTCCCGCACCCACCACCCTCCCCCCTTCACCCCCGCACGGCAGTACCCACTCCAGGGTTGCGATCGTTGAGCTTCGCGGGCGCGCCGGACACCGGACCGACACGCTGGACGTCCCCGCCCCCGCAGCCCCCAGGACACCCCATGAGTACTCCGCACCCGCCCGCACCGCACACCCGGCTCGCCTCCGGACCCGAAGGAGCCGCCGCCCTGCGGCCCCTGCTGGACACTGTGCTCGCCGCCCTCGACAGCGGCCGGCGCGCCCGCGGCGGCCCGCTGCCCGCGGGCGGCCCCGAAGCCGTCACCGCCCGGCTGCGCGCCGCCGCCGGCGACATCCTGCCCGAGCACGGCGACCCCCAGGCCCTGCGCGTCCTCGTGCACGCGCTGGCCGAAGGCGCCGCCGACCCCGCCGACCCGCTGTGCGCCGCCCACCTGCACTGCCCGCCACTGGCCCTCGCCGCAGCCGCCGACCTCGCCGTCAGCACCCTCAACCCGTCCCTGGACTCCTGGGACCAGGCCCCCGCCGCCTCCGCGCTGGAAACCCTCGTCACCCGCGCACTCGCCCACCGGGCCGGCCTCGCCGACGCCGTCGTCACCACCGGCGGCACCGAGTCCAACCAGCTCGCCCTGCTGCTGGCCCGCGAGAAGCACGGCGGCGGCGTCCGCCTCGTGCACGGCGCCAACGCCCACCACTCCCTGCCCCGCGCCGCCTGGCTGCTCGGCCTGCCCGACCCCGTGACCGTCCCGGCCCCCGCCGGCACCCTCGACCCCGCCGCCCTCGACACCGCCCTCACCGACCTCGCCGGCCCCCGCGGCCAGCTCCTCGTGGCCGCCACCGCCGGCACCACCGACGCCGGCCTGATCGACCCGCTCACCGAGATCGCCCGGCTCTGCGCCGCCCACGGCGCCCGCCTGCACATCGACGCCGCCCACGGCTGCGGCCTGCTCTTCAGCGACCGCCACCGGGCCCGCCTCACCGGCCTCGACGCCGCCCACACCGTCACCCTCGACCTGCACAAACTCGGCTGGCAACCGGTCGCCGCCGGACTCCTCGCCGTCCGCGACCCCGCCGACCTCACCGTCCTGCACCAGCACGCCGACTACCTCAACGCCGACGACGACACCGACGCCGGCCTGCCCGACCTGCTCGGCCGCTCCCTGCGCACCACCCGCCGCCCCGACATCCTCAAGATCGCCGTCACCCTCAAGACCCTGGGCCGCACCGGCCTCGGCGCCCTCGTCGACCAGGTCTGCGCCCACGCCCGCGCCTTCGCCGACCTCGTCGACGCCCACCCCGGCTTCGACCTCTACGACCGGCCCACCATCAGCACCGTCCTGTTCCGCCCCACCGGCGCCGCCGACGACACCGTCGCCGCCGTACGCCGCACCCTGCTCACCGACGGCCGGGCCGTCCTCGGCCGGGCCCGCCCCGACGGCCGGCTCTGGCTCAAGACCACCCTCCTCAACCCCCACACCCGGCCCGACGACCTGGCCGCCCTCCTCGCCCTGGTGGAAGGAACGACCCCACGATGAACCAGCCACCGATGAACCAGCCACCGATGGACCAGCCACCGATGGACCAGCCACCGGGCAACCACCCGGGCCCCACTCCCGCCCCCGCCCCCACCGCCCCCCGCGACCTCGTCGGCATCGGCATCGGCCCGTTCAACCTCTCCCTCGCCGCCCTCGCCCACCCCCTGACCGGACTCTCCACCGCCTTCTACGAACAGCGCCCCCGCTTCCGCTGGCACCCCGGCCTGCTCATCGACGGCGCCCGCGTCCAGGTCCCCTTCCTCGCCGATCTGGTCACCCTCGCCGACCCCGCCAGCCACTGGAGCTTCCTCAACTACCTCAAGGAACGCGAGCGGCTCTTCCCCTTCTACTTCGCCGAACGCCTGCACATCCAGCGCGCCGAGTACGACGCCTACTGCCGCTGGGTCTCCGACCACCTGCCCGCCCTCCACTACGGCCACCAGGTCGACACCGTCCGCTGGAACCCCCGCCACGGCCTGTTCGAAGTCGACTTCACCCAGCTCGACGCCGACGGCGGAGCCGAAGCCCTCGGCCGCACCCACACCCGCAACATCGTGATCGGCATCGGCACCGAACCCCACATCCCCGAACCCCTGCGCCCGCTGACCGCCACCCCCGGCACCCCCGTCGTGCACGCCGCCGACTACCTCGCCCACCGCGACATGCTGCGCGCCGCCGGCCACGTCACCGTCGTCGGCTCCGGACAGTCCGGCGCCGAGATCTTCCTCGACCTGCTCCGCGACCGCCCCGCCGGCCACGAGCGGCTCCACTGGATCGGCCGCACCGAAGCCTTCGCCCCCATGGAGTACTCCAAGCTCGGCCTCGAACACTTCACCCCCGACTACACCCGCTACTTCCACGCCCTGCCCGAAGCCGTCCGCGACCGGCTCGTCCCCGCCCAGTGGCAGCTGCACAAGGCCATCGACGCCGACACCCTCGCCGCCATCCACGACGAGCTGTACCGCCGCACCCTGCACGGCGGCTGGCCCGACACCGTCCTCACCCCCGGCGTCCGCGTCCGCACCGCGGGCCGCATCGCCGGCAACCGCATCGAACTCCACCTCGAACACACCCAGCAGGGCACCCGCACCCGCCTCACCACCGACGCCGTCGTCCTCGCCACCGGCCACCGCCGGCGCCCCCTCAGCCCCCTGCTCGACTCCCTCGACCCCTACCTGCACCGCGACGACGCCGAACGCCCCCACATCGACGACCACTACCGGCTCGTCCTCGACCCCGCCGTCACCGCCACCGGCTGCCACGTCTACGTCCAGAACGCCGAACTCCACACCCACGGCGTCGGCACCCCCGACCTCGGCCTCGCCGCCTGGCGCAGCGCCACCATCCTCAACTCCGTCACCGGCAAGGACACCTACCCGCTGCCCGCCCGCACCGCCTTCACCACCTTCGGCCTGACCCAGCGACGGCCCCAGACCCCGGCCGGGCGCCAGATCACCGCACTGACACCCCTGGCCGACGGAGTCTGAGGCCGCCCGCTCACCACCGAACCGCTAGAACACCGGCGTACCGCCCCGCACCAGCTTCCAGTCCACCGACGCGAAGTCCTTCGGGTCCAGCACACCCTTCGCCGTCACCCACTCGGCGATCCGGGTCCGGATCTCCGTCGACTCCGACCACAGCTCCTTGGCCGCCGCCACGTACGGGAACGCCCCGCCGCCGTTGGCCCGGTAGTTGTTCACCGCCAGCACGAACTGCTGCGCGTCCTCCAGCGCCGCCCCGCCGAACGTCAGGTTCTTGATCCGCGAACCGACCGGCTGGGCCACGTCGATGTCGTACGTCAGCCCCGAGACGTAGTCGTAGTTGTAGTCCGGACGGCCCCCGGCGTTCGTCAGCTTGTCCACGTCCACCGCCGCGTCCGGCGCCGTCTGCGTGTAGTACCCCGCCGAGTACTCCAGGTACGCCCGCACCTGCGCGCCCGTCATCAGCTTCGCGACCAGCGTGTTGTCGTACACGTACAGGCCCGACAGGTCCCGGATCGTCACATCGCCCGCCGAGATCTGCGAGGTCCGCGAGAACGGGGACGCCTGTGCGATCACCGGCAGCGCGGCGTACGCGGTGCCCGCCAGCGCGGACTTCACCACGTCCTCCTGCACCTTGGTGATCAGATCGATGATCGGCGCGTCCTTGTACCGGGCGTCCACCGTCGTCAGCGTCTGCGTGGCCTGCCCGACGACCTGATTGACGTACTGCACGACCTTCTTGTGCTCATCGGCCAGCAGCTTGGTGATCCGCCGGTCGTCCGCGACCGTGTTCGAGTTGCGCAGCGACGCGGCGACCGACTCCACCTGCCACCGGCCCCGGGAGAACGCCAGCTCGATGTCGAACACGGTGAGCCGCTCCGCGAAGCACAGCGGCTCCGACAGCACCACCGTCTTGCCGGTCTTCTCGTTGACGACCTTCAGCTCCGGGATCTCCAGATGCGCGTGCCCCACCAGGATCGCGTCGATCCCCGGCACGTGCCGGGCCACGTTCGCCGCCGCGTCCTCGATGTACGGCAGCTGGTCACCGTAGGACGACTGGCCCGACGTACCCGAGTGCGCCGACACGATCACCACGTCCGCACCCATCGAACGCAGCTTCGGCACCCACTTGGCCGCCTGCTCCTCAAGACCCGGGAACGTCAACTTCCCCTGCACGTACGCCTTGTCCCAGATCGCGATGCCCGGGTTGGTCAGCCCCAGCACCGCCACCTTCACCGGCGGGGCACCGTGTACAGGGAACTTCTTGAAGAAGTACGGCGCGAACGCCGGCCGCTGCGTCTTCGCGTCCAGCGCGTTCGCCCCCAGCAGCGGGAAGTCGCACTGCTGCTCGAACTTGCGCAGCGTCTCGATGCCGTAGTTGAACTCGTGGTTGCCCAGCGCCGCCGCGTCGTACCCGATCGCGTTCATCGCCTGCGCCATCGGATGCACCGGACCGCCCTTGGCGGTGATCGGGTCCACCTTGGCGTAGTAGTACGTCAGCGGGGTGCCCTGGATGGTGTCACCCGCGTCCAGCAGCAGCGTGTTGTGCCGCCCGCGCTCCTCGCGGAGCTGGTTCACCAGGGTCGAGATGCGCGCCAGGCCCTGCGCGTTGCCCGCCGCGTCGGCGTACTCGCCGTCCTTGAAGTAGTCCCAGTTGAAGACATGGCCGTGCAGGTCCGTCGTGCCCAGCACGGTCAGCGCGTACCGCTTGGCGTGCCGGTCCGGGCCGTGCCCGTGCGCGGCGGCGCCCACCGGCTGGGCGGCCTGTGCCGTCGGAGCCGCCGCCCCGGCGACCGCGACCCCGGCCCCCGTCACGGCGGACTTCTTCAGGAACTTCCGGCGGTTCAACGCCATGTCTGGTTCTCCTAGCGAGAGATCGGCTGCGAGAGATCGACTCACGAAAGATCGACTTGCGAGAGATCGACGACGCGCGTAGATGGACGCGCGTAGATTCTGACCGGGGCATGGCGAAACGCAACAGCCCCCACAGGTTGCGATCTGATGACCGGCACCCCGCAGACACCCGCCCGCGGCCGGTGACACAGTGGACGCCATGGACCCCATGACCGCACCCGCACCCGAGGAACCCGGCCCCGCCGTCCCCTACGGCACCCCCGACGCCCCCCGCATCGCCGTCCGCGGCGAGGCCCACCTCGAAGTCGACCCCGAGATCGCCCGCATCGGCATCACCGTCACCGCCCGCGGCCGGGACCGCCGCTCCGCCCTCGACGACCTCAACCGGCGCAACGCCACCGTCATCGACCTCCTCACATCCTACGGCCCCGCCGTCGAACACCTCGAAACCGGCGCCCTCTCCCTCACCCCCGAACTCATCCGCCACGGCCGCGGCGAACGCGTCCGCACCTACCACGGCACCGTCCACCTCACCGCCGAACTCTGCGACTTCACCGCCCTCGGCGAACTCACCACCCGACTGGCCGACTTGGACCTCACCCGGGTGGACGGCCCCTGGTGGGCACTCAGGACCGACTCACCCGCCCACCGCCAGGCCCGCCGGCAAGCCGTGCACGAGGCCGTCCAGCGCGCCAGGGAGTACGCCGAAGCACTCGGCACCACCCTCGCCGCCCTGGTCGAGATCGCCGACATCGGCGCCGAGAGCGCACCCTCCCTCCCGCCGGCCCCGGGAGCCATGCGGTCGCGGGCCGCCGGCTACGGAGCACCCGGCGGCCCGCCCGACGAGCCCGCCCCGCTCGACCTGCGCCCCCAGCGGCAGCACGTCTCCGCGCAACTCAACGCGCGATTCACCATGAAACCGCCCAAACTGTAAACACGTCAGGACACCGCCACGACCACCCGGACACCACCCGCCCACCCGCCGACCGCTCGGAGGCGCACCACCCCGCACACTTCAACACTTGTCAACCAGCGTTCACCCAAAGGCCGTTGAGCAGTCACGTCGCACCAAACCCCTACCGATCGGTAAGGCATAGGCTCACACCATGCGCCGAGCAAAGATCGTCTGCACCCTCGGACCCGCCACGGGCACGTACGACCAGATCAAAGCCCTGATCGACGCCGGAATGGACGTCGCCCGCCTCAACCTCAGCCACGGCAGCCACGCCGAACACGAGGAGCGCTACCAGCACGTACGCGAAGCCGCCGACGCCACCGGTCGCAGCATCGGCGTCCTCGCCGACCTTCAAGGCCCGAAGATCCGACTCGGCCGCTTCCGCGAAGGACCCGTACTCCTCGAACGCGGCGACACCTTCACCATCACCGTCGAAGAAGGCGTCGAAGGCGACCGCCACACCTGCGGCACCACCCACGCCGGCCTCGCCGACGACGTCACCCCCGGCGAACGCATCCTCGTCGACGACGGCAAGGTCACCCTCGAAGTCACCTCCGTCGACGGCCCCCGCGTCCGCACCCGGGTCCTCGACGGAGGCATCGTCTCCGACCACAAGGGCCTCAACCTCCCCGGCGTCGCCGTCTCCGTGCCCGCCCTGTCCAAGAAGGACGAGGACGACCTGCGCTGGGCCCTGCGCACCGGCGCCGACGTCATCGCACTCTCGTTCGTCCGCAGCGGCCGGGACATCCTCGACGTCCACCGCGTCATGGACGACGAGGGCCGCCGCCTCCCGGTCATCGCCAAGATCGAGAAACCCCAGGCGGTCGAGGCCGTCGACGACATCGTCGCCGCCTTCGACGGCATCATGGTCGCCCGCGGCGACCTCGGCGTCGAGATGCCCCTCGAACACGTGCCCATCGTCCAGAAACGCGCCGTCGCCCTGGCCCGGCGCAACGCCAAACCGGTGATCGTCGCCACCCAGATGCTCGACTCCATGATCGAGAACTCCCGCCCCACCCGGGCGGAGGCCTCCGACGTCGCCAACGCGGTCCTCGACGGCACCGACGCGGTGATGCTGTCCGGCGAGACCAGCGTCGGCCGGCACCCCGTCGCCACCGTCCGCACCATGGCCAAGATCGTCGCCGCGGCCGAGGAGGACCTCCTCGCCAAGGGACTGCCACCACTCACCGACCGCACCAAACCCCGCACCCAGGGCGGCGCCGTCGCCCGCGCGGCCGCCGAGATCGGCGACTTCCTCGGCGCCAAGTTCCTCGTCGCCTTCACCCAGTCCGGCGACACCGCCCGCCGCCTGTCCCGCTACCGCTCACCCATCCCCGTCCTCGCCTTCACCCCCGAACCGGCCACCCGCTCCCAGCTCAGCGCCACCTGGGGCGTCGAGACCTTCCTCGGCCCCCGCGTCGACTCCACCGACGCGATGGTCGACCAGGTCGACGAACTCCTGCTGCGCCACGGCCGCTGCGAGAAGGGCGACGTGGTCGTCATCACAGCGGGCTCCCCGCCCGGAGTCCCCGGCTCCACCAACCTCGTCCGCGTCCACCACATCGCCGAGGACGACAGCCCGCGATAGAGCACTCGCCTCAGTACTTCGGCCCTACGTGGGCGTCGAGGAGGGCTACGGAGGGTTTGCGGGCGACGGAGATGTTGAAGGGGTCGCTGCCGCGAGCCAGGGTCGTCCAGTCGACGCCGACCTTGTCGAGGGTGTCAGTAAAGAGCTTCCGGATATCGTCTGACTTGTTGGAGAAGAAGTACCGGGGATACTCGTAACGCTTGCGCTCCCCGCCGACGAGACGAGTCGTCCAGTTGGTGATACGGCATCCGTCGGAGTGGATGAGTCCCCGGATGAACTCCCAGGGGTGAGCATCGACGATGTCCTGCTGCCAGGGTTCGAGCGCAATGTGGCGATCATGCTTCTTGCCGGGCCCGTGCTGGGGGAACAGGCAGTGCAAGTGTTTGGAATACACCTTCACGTTGCGGCACCCGGTCCTACGGACCCGGCATACAGAGTTCCTGGGGAACACGGCCCGCATGGCCTTCTCGCAATCGTCCATGAGCCCGGCCCACGCCTCGGCACATGTGATCATCAAGTTGGGCACGCGGTGCCCTGAGTAGTGGCTGATGTGGCCGTCGCCGAGGTACAGGCCCAGCAGATAGCTGTACGCCGCCGAATCCAGGTCGCTTTCGTCGCAGCGTGGACACTCAGGGTCGTGCTTGCCCGGACACTCACCTCGGGTGGCCCGGTCCCTGTGCTTCCAGTAGCCGATCGTGCCGAGCGGCACGTTCAGCCGACGTGCCACGTCCGCATTCTTTGCGCCGTCCCTCAACAGCGTCAGGGCCGTCTGTCGCACTTGCGTGCTGTGCTGGTTCATGTGAGCACACTGCGTGACTGAGCGTGGCGACACGCAGCAAAAAGCGGAGGATCACGCGAACGTGATCCTCCGCTTTGCGGTGTGCCGGGTGCGGGATTCGAACCCGCACGCCCTTTCGGACAGATGTGTTTGAGACATCAGCGTCTGCCATTCCGCCAACCCGGCTGGCGAACCCGTCAGGAGTGTACCGGGTGACCAGATCAGCTCGCAGCTAGGTAGTCTCTAGAGGCAGCCCCCAGCCTGCCCGAACAAGGAGCGCCCCCGTGACCGCCCCCGAGTCGCCCCAGCCCGTAGACGTGTCCGACGACGACAAGTCGCACGTGCCTCCGCTGACGACCCGTGTCGTCATCGCCGAGGACGAGGCGCTGATCCGGCTGGATCTCAAAGAGATGCTGGAGGAGGAGGGCTACAGCGTCGTCGGTGAGGCCGGGGACGGTGAGCGGGCGGTGGAGCTGGCCCGCGAGCACCGGCCGGATCTGGTGATCCTCGATGTGAAGATGCCGAAGCTGGACGGTATCTCGGCGGCGGAGAAGATCGCCGAGGAGAGCATCGCGCCGGTGCTGATGCTGACCGCGTTCTCGCAGCGTGATCTGGTGGAGCGGGCGCGGGACGCCGGGGCGATGGCGTATCTGGTGAAGCCGTTCAGCAAGAGTGACGTGGTGCCGGCGATCGAGATGGCCGTCTCCCGGTTCACGGAGCTGAAGGAGCTGGAGAAGGAGGTCGCGGACCTCTCCCAGCGGCTGGAGACGCGCAAGCTGGTGGACCGTGCGAAGTCGGTGCTCCAGACGGAGTACGGGCTGACGGAGCCGGCGGCGTTCCGCTGGATCCAGAAGACGTCGATGGACCGCCGGATGTCGATGCAGCAGGTGGCGGAGGCGGTCATCCAGGACAGCGAGGAGAAGAAGGCGGCGAAGGGCGGGAAGCCCGAGAGGTCGGAGAAGCCCGAGAAGGACTGAGCGCGCGCCGCGGGGTTTCCGTACGTACGGCGAGGCCCGCACCCCGAGAAGGGGGTGCGGGCCTCGCCGTGTGCGCGGGGCGGGCTAGTCCTCGCCGAGGTAGGCCTTGCGGACGGATTCGTCGTGGAGGAGGTTTCGTCCGGTGCCGGACAGGACGATGGTGCCGATCTCCATGACGTGGCCCTGGTCGGCGAGGGAGAGCGCGGCCTGGGCGTTCTGTTCGACGAGCAGGATGGTGGTGCCCTGGGACTTGAGTTCGGCGATGGTGGCCATGATCTTCTGCATCATGATGGGGGACAGGCCCATGGAGGGCTCGTCCAGCATGAGCAGTTTGGGCCGGGACATGAGGGCGCGGCCCATGGCGAGCATCTGCTGTTCGCCGCCGGAGAGGGTGCCGGCGGCTTGCTTGCGGCGTTCGCCGAGGATGGGGAAGAGGTCGTAGGCGCGCTGGATGTCCTTCTCGACGCCGTCGCGGTCCTTGCGGAGGAAGGCGCCGAGGCGGAGGTTGTCCTCGATGGTCATGCGGGGGAAGATGTGCCGGCCTTCGGGGGAGTGGGCGAGGCCGAGGGAGACGATCTGGTGGGCGGGGACCCTTTTGAGGGACTTGCCGTTGAACTTGATCTGGCCGCCGACGGGTTTGAGGAGGCCGGAGAGGGTGCGCAGGGTGGTGGTCTTGCCGGCGCCGTTGGTGCCGATGAGGGTGACGATCTGGCCGGCGTCGACGGTGAACGAGATGCCTTTGACGGCTTCGATCTTGCCGTAGGCGACGCGGAGGTCTTCGACTTCGAGGAGTGTGGTCATCGGTCGTTCTCCTTGCCGGGCGCCGCTTTTGTGGTGGTGTCGGCGGCCGTCTCGGCGTTCGCTTCGGCGCTTTCGACTTCGGCGGCTTCCTCGTCGCCGGGGGCGCCTTCGAAGGGTTCGCCGAGGTAGGCGGCGATGACGCGTTCGTCGCCCTGGACGGTGGCGCTGTCGCCCTCGATGAGTTTCTCGCCCTGGACGAGGACGGCGACGCGGTCGCAGAGGTTGAAGATGAACCGCATGTCGTGCTCGATGACGAGGACGGCGATGCCCATGTCGCGGATGGCGAAGACGAGTTCCTCGGTGGTGCGGGTCTCCTGCGGGTTCATGCCGGCGGTGGGTTCGTCGAGCAGGAGCAGGCCGGGTTCGCTGGCGAGGGCGCGGGCGATCTCCAGTTTGCGCTGTTCGCCGTAGGGGAGGTTGCGGGCGAGGTGTTCGGCTTTGCCGGCGAGGCCGACGAAGTCGAGGAGTTCCATGGCGCGGGCGCGGGAGGCGGCTTCGGCGCGGTGGAAGCCGGGGCCGCGCAGGACGGCGGACCAGAAGCCTTCTTTGGTGCGGGTGTGCCGGCCGACGAGGACGTTCTCCAGGACGGTCATGTTGGCGAAGAGCCGGATGTTCTGGAAGGTGCGGGCGATGCCGGCGGCGGTGACCTTGAAGGATTTGGGCGGCAGGACGCTGCCTTTGTAGCGGACTTCGCCCTCGGTGGGGACGTAGAGGCCGGTGAGGCAGTTGAAGAAGGTGGTCTTGCCGGCGCCGTTGGGGCCGATGAGGCCGACGATCTCGCCGCTGCCGACGGTGAGGTCGACGTCGCGTACGGCGGTGAGGCCGCCGAAGCGCATGGTGACGCCGCGTGCGTCGAGGACGGTGGCGCCGGGTGCGGTGGCGCCGGGCGCGGTGCCCTGGGGGGTGGTGTCGGTGGTCATGGTGGTCAGGCCCCTGTCTTGCCGAGGGCTGCGGGCGCGTCGGCCTCTTCGTGGAATTCGAGCTGGCGGCGTCGGTTGGGGATGAGGCCTTCGGGGCGGAAGCGCATGAGGAGGACGAGGGCGAGGCCGAAGGCGAAGAGCTGGTAGTTGCCGAGGAACTGCAGCTTGTTGGGGATGAGGAAGAGCAGTGAGGCGCCGATGAGGGGTCCGGCGATGGTGCCCATGCCGCCGAGGACGACGGCGGCGAGGAGGAAGGCGGAGTTGGGCGGGACGGTGCCGGCGAAGAGGTACTGCTCGGGGGTGACGGTGTAGGTGACGTGGGCCTGGACGGTGCCGGCGAGGCCGGCGAGGCAGGCGCCGACGGCGAAGGCGATGAGTTTGACGCGGAAGCCGTTGATGCCCATGGCGAGGGCGGCGGTCTCGTCCTCGCGGATGGCGACCCAGGCGCGGCCGATGCGGGAGTTGCCGCTGCGCCGGAAGACGAGGACGACGACGGCGGTGATGAGCAGCATCAGGAAGAAGTAGTTGGCGAAGCGGCCGATGGTGAAGCCGCCGACGTCGTGCTGGTTGCCGAAGTCGAAGCCGAGGATGTCGAGGTTGGGGACGGAGGAGATGCCGTTGGAGCCGTTGGTGAGGTCGGGTCCGGAGGTGCCGTCGAGGTTGTTGGCGGTGATGCGGAAGATCTCTCCGAAGCCGAGGGTGACGATGGCGAGGTAGTCGCCGCGCAGGCGCAGGGTGGGGGCGCCGATGAGGACGCCGAAGACGAGGGAGGCGAGTCCGCCGACGATGACGGCGGCCCAGAACGGGAAGTGGACGTGGAAGGGGGAGTTGGGGGAGCCGGAGACGAGGGAGGCGGCGTAGGCGCCGACGCCGAGGAAGGCGACGTAGCCGAGGTCGAGGAGTCCGGCGAGGCCGACGACGATGTTCAGGCCGAGGGCGACGGTGGCGAAGATGAGGATGTAGACGCCGAGGGTGGCGTACTGGTCGTCGGTCTGGGTGAAGGGGAAGAGGGCGGCGGTGAGGAAGGCGCCGCAGATGGAGATGTTCTGGTGGCGTGCGGTGATCTGGGCCGCGTGGGCGATGAGGCCGGCTTTGTTGAGGGCGGCGAAGCCGAGGCAGGCCAGGATGAGGAAGCCGACGAAGAGTTCGTCGTACTCGGTGCCGATGCCGTAGGTGAAGACGGCGAGGGCGAGGGCGAGGACGGCGACGATGACGAGGATCTCGGCGTAGGACGGCAGGGCGCGCAGGGGGCGGGGGCTGCCGGAGGTGAAGGCGGCCTTGGTGGTGTCCCGGGCGTGGCCGAGGCGGTGCTTGAACTTGTCCCAGTCGGTGCTGTCGGGGTCGATGGGGTCGGGTTCGGGGCGCTGGAAGGGCAGTGCGAGGGCGCCGAGGAGGGCGGCCAGGCTGGTGACGGCGACGATATAGCCGCCGGGTTCGAGGTTGACGACGCCGCCGAGTTCGGTGCTGATGGCGATGACGGTGTACCAGGCGGTGGCGAAGGTGGCGAGGGCGGCGAGTTTGACGGCCGCGTCGGCGCCGGCGGGGGTGAGCCAGCGCAGGCCCTTGACGCCGTAGGAGGCGAGGGCGAGCAGGGTGGTGAGGGCGGCGCCGATGAGGACGAGGGTCTGCAGGCCGCCGGGGTAGCCGTAGACGGTGAGGTCGCCGGGGAACTCGGTGGTCCAGGTCCAGGCGAGGAAGGTGGCGGCGAGGGTGAGGACGCTGCCGGCGGTGGCCAGGGCGCGGCCGATGTGTTCGGGGAGGGCGATGAGGCCGGTGGCGCCGGTGCCGGTGGTGGGGGCGCTGGGGGTCTCGGGTGCGGTGGTCTGTGTGGTCATCGGTGTCACGCCCTGTCCGCGACGCGCTCGCCGAGCAGGCCCTGGGGCCGGAACAGGAGCACGAGGATGAGGAGTACGAAGGCCCAGACGTCGGCCCAGGTGTTGCTGCCGAACTTGTCCATGCCGGGGATGTCGGCGATGTAGGCGGTGGCGAGGGTTTCGGCGACGCCGAGGACGAGGCCGCCGATCATGGCGCCGTAGATGTTGCCGATGCCGCCGAGGACGGCGGCGGTGAACGCCTTGAGGCCGAGGATGAAGCCCATGCGGAATTCGATCTGGCCGTACTTGAGGCCGTAGGCGACGCCGCCGACGGCGGCGAACGCGGCGCCGAGGGCGAAGGCGACGACGATGATGCGGTCGGTGTTGACGCCCATGAGCTTGGCGGTGTCGGGGTCCTGGGCGGTGGCCTGCATGCCGCGTCCGGTGCGGGTCTTCATGACGAAGTAGCCGAGGACGGCCATGCTGACGGGGGCGGCGAGGAGGAGGAAGATGTCGCCGGTCTGGATGGTGACGTCGCCGATGTGGAAGGGGCCGCCGGGGATCTGCGGGAAGGGGCGGGCGGACTTCGCGTCGGGGTACCAGGCCCAGACGGCCTGCTGGAGGGCGAGGGAGAGGCCGATGGCGGTGATCAGGGGCGCGAGGCGCGGGGCGGTGCGCAGCGGCCGGTAGGCGAACCGTTCCGCCCCGATGGCGACCAGGACGGCGACGATGACGGCGCCGACGAGCATGAGGGGCAGGGCGACCCACATGGTGGTGCCGTCGGGCAGGATGTACGCGTAGACCGTGAGGGCGCCGAAGGCTCCGGTCATGAAGATCTCGCCGTGGGCGAAGTTGATGAGCTGGACGATGCCGTAGACCATCGTGTAGCCAATGGCGACCAGCCCGTACATGGATCCCAGTAGCAGGCCGTTGACCAGCTGCTGCGGCAGTTCGTTCACCGCATGTCCTCCGAGACGTTCGGATGTTCGACGGATGTGACCGGTCGTCACCGGTGGTGACCGGTTGGGACCGGATGCCAGTCCGCGCGGGGCGCCAGTGGAACAGCGCCCCGCGCGGCTGTTGAGCGGTGGGGGACCGGGTCAGCCGGTGAAGGTGCCCGACTTGACGGGCGCGAAGGCGCCGCCCTTGACCGTGTAGACGGTGAGCTGCTTGTTGGTGGCGTCACCGTATTCGTCGAAGGAGACCTTGCCGGTCACACCGTCGAAGGAGACGTTCTGCATGGCCGCGGTGACCTTGTCGCGGCCGCCGGAGGGGAGCTTGCCGCCGTTGTCGTCGACGACCTTCTTGACGGCCTCGATGATCGCCCAGGCGGAGTCGTAGGAGTAGCCGCCGTAGGCCGCGTACTCCTCCTTGTAGCCGGCGGCCTTGTAGTCGCTGACGAACTGCTTGGCGGAGTCGAGCTTCTCGACCGGGGCGCCGACGGAGGTGGCGAGGTCGCCGGTGGCGGCGGGGCCGGCCAGCTTGGCGTAGGTGGCGTCGTTGATGCCGTCGCCGCCGACCAGCGGGATGTTGGCGCCGGCCGCCTTGATCTGCTTGCTGAGCGGGCCGGCCTGCGGGTATTCACCGCCGTAGTAGACGACGTCGGCGCCGGAGTTCTTGACCTTGGTGGCGACCGCGGAGAAGTCCTTGGTGTCGGGGTTGATGTGCTCGGTGCCGACGACCTGGCCGCCGAGCTTCTTGAACTCGTCGGTGAAGGTCCCGGCGAGGCCGGCGCCGTAGGTCTTCTTGTCGTCGATGACGAAGACCTTCTTCTTCTTGGCGTCGTTGAAGACGTACTGGGCGGCGAACGGGCCCTGGATGGCGTCCGTGGTCGCGGTGCGGAAGTACGACTTGTACTGGCGGACCTTCTTGGTGCGCCAGTCCGGGCCCTGGGTGAGGGAGGGGCCGGTGTTGGCGGGGGAGACCTCGACCAGTTTGGCGTCGTCGAAGACCTTCTGCATGGATTCGGCCACCGAGGAGTTCAGCGGTCCGACGACGCCGAGGACGTTCTTGTCGGCGACGAACTTGCTCGCGTTCTGCTGGCCGGAAGAGGGCTGGCCCTGGTCGTCGAGGGCTTCGAGTTTGAAGGTGACGCCCTTGACGTAGCTTTTCTTGTTGGCGTTGTTGACCGCGAGGTCGACGGAGTTCTTGATGCCGAGGCCCAGGGCGGACAGGTCGCCGGTCAGCGGGGCGTCGACACCGATGGTGACGGTGGTGCCACCGCTGCCGGAGCTGTCCTTGTCGCCACTGTCCCGGGAGCCACAGGCGGTGAGGGTGAGTGCCCCGGCCGCCAGAGCGGCGGTGATGGCGATGAGCGAACGTTGGCGCACGATCAGTCCTTTCCCTGGCACGGCCCTCCCCCCTGGAAGCGGCCGAGTCGATCGCCGGCCCGAAGGGGTATTCCGGCCGCGCGGTGACTGGCCGTGACTCTAAGCGTGGGTGAGGAACGTGGAGGAGGGTCTGGCCAAGGCTGTGACGTTCTTGTTATGACACGGCGTAATACAGAGCGGTACCGGGTGGGTGGAACAGTGGAATTCAGGCCGATTCGCCCGGTCCGCATTTCGAGAACCCGCAGGACGCGTGCGGCCGCGTTCAGGCGTGTCAGGTGTTTTGGTGATTACCTGGAATCGTTGCCACAGGCGGCCCGCAGGGCCTCCGAGAGCGCGTGTGCATAGCGTGATCCCAGGATGAAACTCTGCACCTGTATTGCGCGAATATTACGCAGGGTTACATCGAGGAAAGGGAATCCGGCGTTCTCCGGAACTTTCCCGCATTCTGTGACATGCATGGTGACGATGATCTTGCGGGCGGCGCCCGCCCGCGTGCGGAAAGGGGTGCGGGGTGAGGAGGAGAGGAAAAGTCCCCTATAGGGCTGGTTCATCCGGGTCACGGTGACCGGAGGGCCGAATTCCACACTCAGCAGGACGGCGAAGCTGAAGCTCCCGGGCGGGGCGCCGGGGGGTGTGGCCACCGGTTCCAGGTACGTGAGCTCGACGGCCTGGGAGGGGAACGGGGCGGCGGGAGGCGGCGGTTGGCGCTCGTGCTGGTGGCCGTGCTCGTGTTCGTGCGTCGTGTACAGGTAGCCGCCGGTGGCGAGGAGGGCGGCGAGGACGGCTGCGGCGGCCAGGGCGGTACGGCGGCGCCGGGCCCGGAGCCGGTCGAACAGCCGGGCGGGCAGCTGCCCCGGCGCGGTGGGGGCGCGGGGCGGGTCCTCCGCGGCGGGCGCGTCGCCCCACGCGCGCGTGCCCTCACCCGGTTCGAGGGGGCCGACGCCGCTCATGGGCGCCGGAGCCCGCGTACGGGACACCCGGGAGCCCCCGGGGGGCATGGCACCTCGCGTCCTCATGCCCCGACGCTAGGACGCGCGGCGCGGCGGGGCAACGGGCTTGACGGGCCGGTCAGTTCAGGACTCGGTGCTCGGTGCTCGGTGCTCGGTGCTCGGTGGGCTGAGGCCGCGGCCCGGGACCGCGGGTGGCGGGCCGGGCCCGCGGGCCGCGTTCAGCCGGCCGTGGCCGGTGCCTGGTCGCCGTCCTCCGGCCGTACGTCCCGCAGCAGGCAGGTCAGGCGGGCGGTGCACACCCGCCGCCCCTCCTCGTCGCTGATCACGATCTCGTACGTGGCCGTCGAGCGTCCCCGGTGCACCGGGCCGGCCACGCCGGTGACCAGGCCGGAACGCACCCCGCGGTGATGCGTGCAGTTCAGGTCGACACCGACGGCGATCTTGGAGCTGCCGCCGTGCAGCATGGAGCCCACCGAGCCGAGGGTCTCGGCGAGGACCGCGGACGCCCCGCCGTGCAGCAGCCCGTACGGCTGGGTGTTGCCCTCCACCGGCATGGTGCCGACGACCCGCTCGGGCGACGCCTCCACGATCTGGACGCCCATCCGGGTGCCGAGGTGTCCGGCGGAGAACAGGGCGGGCAGGTCCACGCCGAGCGCGGCGTACTCGTCGATGATCTCCTGCGGGAACTTCACCTGCTGCTGCTCGCCCATGGGACCCGTTCCGTTCGTCGTCGGCCGGCCACTGCCCGGCCCTGTCACTGAGCGAACGCTCAGTCGGCCGCCGATTGTTCCAGACGCACCACCACGGACTTGCTGGCCGGGGTGTTGCTGGTGTCCGCGGTGGCGTCCAGCGGCACCAGGACGTTCGTCTCCGGGTAGTAGGAGGCCGCGCAGCCGCGCGCGGTCGGGTAGTGCACGACCCGGAAACCGCTCGCCCGCCGCTCCACGCCGTCCTTCCACTCGCCGACCAGATCGACGTACGACCCGTCGGCCACCCCGAGCCGCCGGGCGTCCTCCGGGTTGACCAGCACCACCCGGCGCCCGTCGCGAATGCCCCGGTAGCGGTCGTCGAGGCCGTAGATCGTGGTGTTGTACTGGTCGTGCGAGCGCAGCGTCTGCAGCAGCAGCCGGCCCTCGGGCAACTCGGGGTACTCGACGGGCGCGGCGGTGAAGTTGGCCTTGCCGGTGGCGGTAGGGAAGCGGCGTTCGTCGCGCGGGGCGTGCGGCAGCGCGAAGCCGCCGGGGCGGGCCACGCGCGCGTTGAAGTCCTCGAAGCCGGGGATCACCCGGGCGATCCGGTCGCGGATCGCGGCGTAGTCCCGCTCGAACTCCTCCCACGGGACCACGCTGTCCTCGCCCAGCACCCGGCGGGCCAGCCGCGCGACGATGGCCGTCTCCGACAGCAGCTGCCGGCTCGCGGGCTCCAGCCGGCCGCGCGAGGCGTGCACCATGCCCATGGAGTCCTCGACGGTGACGAACTGCTCGCCGCCGCCGCGCACGTCCCGCTCGGTGCGGCCGAGGGTGGGCAGGATCAGGGCCCGCGCGCCCGTGACGACATGGGAGCGGTTGAGCTTGGTCGACACGTGCACGGTCAGCCTGGCCCGGCGCATGGCGGCCTCGGTGACGTCGGTGTCGGGCGAGGCGGAGACGAAGTTGCCGCCCATGGCGAAGAACACCTTCGCCTCGCCGTCGCGCAGCGCGCGGATGGCCCGTACGACGTCGTACCCGTGCTCGCGCGGGGGTGCGAAGCCGAACTCCTTCTCCAGGGCGTCAAGGAAGGCGGGCGCGGGCCGCTCGAAGATGCCCATGGTGCGGTCGCCCTGCACGTTGGAGTGGCCGCGCACCGGGCACACGCCGGCGCCCGTGCGGCCGATGTTGCCGCGCAGCAGCAGGAAGTTGACCACCTCGCGGATGGTCGGCACGGAGTGCTTGTGCTGGGTGAGGCCCATCGCCCAGCACACGATGGTGCGCCTGGAGGCGAGCACCATGCTCAGCGCCCGGTCGATCTCCGCGCGGGTCAGGCCGGTCGCGGCGAGCGTCTGGTCCCAGTCGGCGGCGCGGGCGGCTTCGGCGAACTCCTCGAAGCCGTGCGTGTGTTCGCGCACGAACAGCTCGTCGACGGCGCCCCCGGTCTCCAGGATCAGCTTGTTGAGGAGGCGGAAGAGGGCCTGGTCGCCGCCGATGCGGATCTGCAGGAACAGGTCGGTGAGCGCGGCGCCGGCGGCCAGCCCCTTGGGGGTCTGCGGGTTCTTGAAGCGCTCCAGGCCCGCCTCGGGCAGCGGATTGACGCTGATGATCCGCGCGCCGTTCGCCTTGGCCTTCTCCAGGGCGGAGAGCATCCGGGGGTGGTTCGTGCCCGGGTTCTGGCCGGCCACGATGATCAGGTCGGCCTGGTGGAGGTCCTCCAGCAGGACGCTGCCCTTGCCGATGCCGATGGTCTCCGACAGGGCCGAGCCGGAGGACTCGTGGCACATGTTGGAGCAGTCGGGCAGGTTGTTGGTGCCCAGCTCGCGGGCGAACAGCTGGTAGAGGAACGCCGCCTCGTTGCTGGTGCGCCCGGAGGTGTAGAAGACGGCCTCGTCGGGGGAGGAGAGGGCGGCGATCTCCTCGGCGACGATCCCGAAGGCGCGCTCCCAGGTGACCGGCTCGTAGCGGTCGGCGCCCTCCGGCAGGTACATGGGGTGGGTCAGGCGCCCCTGCTGTCCCAGCCAGTACCCGCTGCGGGAGGCCAGGTCCGCCACGGGGTGCGCGGCGAAGAACTCCGGGGTGACCCGGCGCAGGGTGGCCTCCTCGGCCACCGCTTTCGCGCCGTTCTCGCAGAACTCCGCCGCGTGCCGGTGCTCCGGCTCGGGCCAGGCGCAGCCCGGGCAGTCGAAGCCGTCCTTCTGGTTGACCCGCAGCAGGGTCAGCGCGGTGCGGCGCACACCCATCTGCTGCTGGGCGATGCGCAGGGTGTGGCCGATGGCGGGCAGTCCCGCCGCCGCGTGCTGCGGCTCGGCGACCTTCGGCGCGTCCTGAACCGGATCGCCCTTGGGCGGCTTCGTGGCCATTGCGCCCTCCCCTTCGACTGCGCCTGCGGTGTGCTCTCCGGCCGTCCTCCCGGATGTCTCCGATCCTCCCACGAGGCACTGACAACGGTCCCGGCCGGGCGTGACGGCGATCCCGGCCGGTGTGACCGCACCCCCGGCCGGGCGGTGTCCCCGACCCGTGCCCGGGTGGCGCGCATTCTCCGGTGAACGGTGTGTGACCGGGCGCGACCGGCTGTGACCGCGAGGAGGCGGAGTGAGGACGTGGGGCGGGGGCGCGGGCCGCCGGTGCGCGGCCTCGCCGCCGACTGTCAGTGGCACGTGGCAGGATCGGGGACGTGGCAGAGACAGCATCGAAGAAGACCGAGACCTCCCCCGGCGGCACCCGTCCGCGGCTGATGCTCATGGACGGGCACTCGCTGGCCTACCGCGCGTTCTTCGCGCTGCCCGCGGAGAACTTCACCACCGCGACGGGCCAGCCGACCAACGCCATCTACGGCTTCGCGTCGATGCTGGCCAACACCCTGCGTGACGAGGAGCCCACGCACTTCGCGGTGGCCTTCGACGTCTCCCGCAAGACCTGGCGCTCGGAGGAGTTCACCGAGTACAAGGCGAACCGCTCCAAGACCCCGGACGAGTTCAAGGGGCAGGTCCAGCTGATCTGCGAGCTGCTCGACGCGATGCACGCCTCCCGCTTCGCCGTCGAGGGGTTCGAGGCGGACGACATCATCGCCACCCTCGCCACCCAGGCCGAGGCCGAGGGCTTCGAGGTGCTGATCGTCACCGGCGACCGCGACTCCTTCCAGCTGGTCTCCGAGCACACCACCGTGCTGTACCCGACCAAGGGCGTCTCCGAGCTGACCCGGTTCACCCCGGAGAAGGTCGTCGAGAAGTACGGGCTGACGCCCGCCCAGTACCCCGACTTCGCGGCGCTGCGCGGCGACCCGTCCGACAACCTGCCGGGCATCCCGGGCGTCGGCGAGAAGACGGCCGCGAAGTGGATCAACCAGTTCGGCTCGTTCGCCCAGCTCGTCGAGCGCGCCGAGGAGGTCAAGGGCAAGGCCGGGCAGAACCTGCGCGACCACCTGGAGTCCGTCAAGCTCAACCGCCGCCTCACCGAGCTGGAGCGCGGCGTCGAACTGCCCAGGGCCGTCACCGACCTCGCCCGCACCGCGTACGACCGCAAGGCCGTCGCCACCGTCCTGGACACCCTGGAGATCCGCAACCCGTCGCTGCGCGAGCGGCTCTTCGCCGTCGACCCGGGCGCCGAGGAGGCCGAGACCACCCCGATCGCCACGGAGGGCGTCGAGCTGGACGGCACCGTGCTCGGCGCCGGCGAGCTGGCCGGCTGGCTCACCGAGCACGGCACGGGGACCCTCGGCGTCGCCACCGTCGACGCCTGGGCGCTGGGCGCGGGCTCGGTGGCCGAGGTCGCGCTCGCCGCGCCCGGCGGCCCGGCCGCCTGGTTCGACCCCACCCAGCTGGACGAGGCCGACGAGCGGGCCTTCGCGGCCTGGCTGGCCGACGCCGCCCGGCCCAAGGTGTTCCACAACGCCAAGGGCGCCATGCGGGTCATGGCGGAGCACGGCTGGACCGTCGAGGGCGTCACCATGGACACCGCGCTCGCCGCCTACCTGGTCAAGCCGGGCCGCCGCTCCTTCGACCTGGACGCGCTGTCCCTGGAGTACCTGCACCGGGAGCTGGCGCCCGCCGCCGCGGCCGACGGCCAGCTCGCCTTCGGTGCCGACGAGGCCGCCGAGGCCGAGGCGCTGATGATCCAGGCCCGCGCGGTCCTCGACCTCGGCGAGGCGTTCGAGGGCCGCCTCCAGGAGGTCGGCGCGGCGGACCTGCTGCGCGACATGGAGCTGCCCACCTCCGCGCTGCTCGCCCGCATGGAGCGGCACGGCATCGGCGCCGACCGCCCCCACCTCGAAGCCATGGAACAGATGTTCGCCGGTGCGGTGCAGCAGGCCGTGAAGGAGGCGCACGCGGCGGCCGGGCACGAGTTCAACCTCGGCTCGCCCAAGCAGCTCCAGGAAGTCCTCTTCGGCGAGCTGGCCCTGCCCAGGACCAAGAAGACGAAGACCGGCTACACCACGGACGCCGACGCCCTGGCCTGGCTGGCCGGCCAGACCGACAACGAGCTGCCGGTGATCATGCTCCGCCACCGCGAGCAGGCCAAGCTCCGCGTCACCGTCGAGGGCCTGATCAAGACGATCGCGGCGGACGGCCGCATCCACACCACGTTCAACCAGACGGTCGCCGCGACCGGCCGCCTGTCCTCCACCGACCCGAACCTGCAGAACATCCCGGTCCGCACCGACGAGGGCCGGGCCATCCGCCGCGGCTTCGTGGTCGGCGAGGGCTTCGAGTCGCTGATGACCGCCGACTACAGCCAGATCGAGCTGCGCGTCATGGCCCACCTGTCCGAGGACGCGGGCCTGATCGAGGCGTTCACCTCCGGCGAGGACCTGCACACCACGGCCGCCTCCCAGGTCTTCGCCGTCGCGCCCGCGGCCGTCGACGCGGAGATGCGCCGCAAGATCAAGGCCATGTCGTACGGCCTGGCGTACGGACTGTCGGCCTTCGGCCTCTCCCAGCAGCTGAACATCGAGGCCGCCGAGGCCCGCGCCCTGATGGACGCCTACTTCGAGCGGTTCGGCGGCGTACGGGACTATCTGCGCCGGGCGGTCGACGAGGCCCGCGCCACCGGCTACACGGCGACGCTCTTCGGCCGCCGCCGCTACCTGCCCGACCTCAACAGCGACAACCGCCAGCGCCGCGAGGCGGCCGAGCGGATGGCCCTGAACGCGCCGATCCAGGGCACCGCCGCGGACATCGTCAAGATCGCCATGCTGAACGTGGACCGGGCGCTGCGCGAGGCCGGCCTCACCTCCCGGATGCTGCTCCAGGTCCATGACGAAATCGTCCTGGAGATCGCCCCGGGCGAGCGCGAGCGGACCGAGGAGATCGTCCGCCGCGAGATGTCCGGCGCGGTGCGGCTCAGGGCCCCGCTGGACGTCTCGGTGGGCGTCGGCCGGGACTGGGAGTCGGCGGCCCACTGAGACGCCCCGCGGCACCCACCACCGGGCCGCGCCGGAACGCCGGACGCCGGACGACCGTTGCCCTCCCCTCGCGAGCGACCGCGAGGGGAGGGCGAGGCGTCCGGGTCCCTGGCCCGGACGCCGCCCGGCCAGGGACCCCCGAGCGGCCGACGCCGGACGCCGGGCGACCGTCGTGGTCCCCGTGCGAGCGATCGCAACGGGACGGCGAGGCGTCTCGCAACGGGACGGCGAGGCGTCCGGGCCGCGACCCGGGCCCCCTCCGGCCAGGAGCCCGCGAGCGGGCCCCGGCCCGGTGCCGGTGCGGGCCGTCACTCACGTGGACCCCGCCGACACGCACTCGCCCTCCCGGCCAGCAAGGATGCGGGCATGGGTATACGCATGCTCAACCACCGGCCGGCGGTATCCCAGACAGCCGTCGGCGCGGCCCCCGCCGTGCCGCCCCCGCCGGTCCCGGCCCTCGCGGCCGGCGCAAGCACCGCCCGCATTCCCACCGACCTCGCGGCCACCCTGCGGCATGCCGCGACGGGTCTCCGCCGCCGGGTCACCCCCGGTGACGCGCTGCCCTGGCGCCTGTGGGCCGACCTGACCCGTGGCTACGCCGCGCTCCTCGCCGCCCGCATCCCGCGGCCGGTCCGCGCCCGTACCGTCACCGTCTTCGTCGCGGCCCCGCCCCCCGCCCCGGACCGCCCCGCCGGCCCACCGCCGAGGGAGCCCCATCCAGGCCGTGCGGACCACGCGGACCGCCCCAACCGGCGGGACCGCCGGGACCGGAAGCACCGCCCCGACGGACAGCCCCGCCCCGACGCGAACTCCCGCCCGGATTCCACGTCCCGCCGCAGCCGGCAGTCCCGCCCGGAGCGGACCCGCCACGACCAGCGGTCCCACCGGGACCGGAACCGGGACCGGGACCGGCAGAACCGTCCGGGCCACCGCGACCGCTAGGCACCGGCAGCACCCCGGCCCACGCGGCCAGAACCACCCCCCTCTTGGTCCGCCGCCGCCCGATCACCGCGCCCTGGCCCGCCAGCCCCCCTCTCCTGCCCCCTCTCCTGCCCCACCCTCCTGCCCTCCCGCAGGCGCCCCCTGTGCCCCCTTCGCCACCCCAAGTCGACGGCCCGAGCAACGGAACATGGCCAACCGGTGAAAACCGGACACGAACCGCTCCCGGCGGAAAGGAAGTTGTCGTAGGGTCACCTGGGTCGTAGAGCCGAATGGCTCCACCAAGGCAACCAGTACGGCGGGTCAACCGTCACAACAGGGCGAACGGGCAAGCACAGAAGGGCGCGCGAGCGTCCACGGGGAGGGGGTCACTCCATGGCGGCGCATTTCGGCAGGAGGCTGTACAAGGGAGCGGCGACCACGGCCGTGGCCGCGGTGGCGGTCGCGGCGCTCTCCGCTTCCGAGGGTCCCGGGGCGGCCGTGGGCGACCAGGGGAGACAGCCCGCCGCCGGCGCCGCGCCCGCCCCCGTCACCACCGGCGACGACACGGCGACCGGCAACACGCACTACTTCACGGACCTCCCGCCGCTGAACAGCCCCAACCCGTCGCCCACGGCGGGTGCCCCGGCGCCCACCACACCGTCCGAGGCGGGCATACCGGCCACCGTGCTCGACGCGTACAAGAAGGCGGAGGCGGAACTGCGCACCGCCAAGCCGGGCTGCAACCTGCCCTGGCAGCTGCTCGCCGCCATCGGCAGGGTCGAGTCCGGCCACGCGAACGGCGGCCGGGTGAGCGCCGACGGCACCACGCTCACACCGATCCTCGGCCCGGTCCTCGACGGCAACGGCTTCGCGAACATCCCCGACACCGACCACGGCCTCTACGACGGCGACAGCACCCACGACCGCGCGGTCGGCCCCATGCAGTTCATCCCCTCCACCTGGAAGTGGGCGGGCCGGGACGGCAACGGCGACGGCAGGAGCGACCCCAACAACGTCTACGACGCCGCCCTCGCCACCGCCCACTACCTGTGCCGCGACAACTGGAACCTGTCCGACCACGACGACCTCAGCAGCGCGATCCTCAGCTACAACCGCTCGCAGGACTACCTGAACACCGTCCTGTCCTGGCTGGAGTACTACCGCAAGGGCACCCACTCGGTCCCCGACGGCGCCGGCACGCTGCCCTCCCACCGCAACGACGACACGGCCGGGACGTACCCCGGGCCCACGACAACGCCGCCGGCCGTCCCCGCGCCCGGCGGCTCGCACAAGCCCACCACGCCGGGCACGCCGGGCACGCCCGGTGGCAGCCCGTCGCCCACGCCGCCCGCCAAGCCGAAGCCGCCGGCCAAGCCGACCCCGCCGCCCACCACGCCTCCCACGCCCACCGACACCGTGGACCACCTGAAGGCCGCGGGCGCGGACAAGCTCACCGCGATGGCCGGCAAGGCGTTCACGCAGAAGGTCGGCGCCCGTGCCGAGACCAAGGCCGGCAAGGCGGTCGCCAAGGTCAGGGTCCGGTTCACCATCCTCGGGGACACCGACGCCACCTTCACCGGCGGCGAGAAGGTCGCCACCCTCGTCACCGACGCCTCGGGCACGGCCGTCGCGCCGGTGCTCCGGGCGGGCGAGAAGACGGGCGACTTCACCGTACGGGCCGTGGTCGTCGGCCGTGCCGTCGCCGGTGTCGACTCCGCGGCCACCGTCACCGCGCGCGCCGCCGACACCCTCACCCGCACCGGCGACACTCCGCTGACCTGCACCCCGGGCGGCGAGTTCACCGATCAGGTCGAGGTGAAGGCCAGCTACAAGGGCGCCGTCGCGGACCAGGTCGCCGCCACCGCCACCCTGGTCAAGTCCGCCACCGACCCGGCGGAGAACGACAAGGGCCCCTACTTCAAGGACGCCGACGGCAAGCCCGTACGCACCCTGAAGGACCTGCGGACCGACGACAAGGGCATGCTCGTGCTGCCGAAGCTGTACGCGGACGACACCACCGGGACCTTCCTGCTGCGCGTCACCACCACCGGCGGCGCGACGCTGACCGTGGAGCTGACGGTCGCTGCGGCCACCGGCGCCCCGTCCGAGCCGTCCTCGCCCACCCCCTCCGCGTCCTCCTAGCCCCTGGCCGCAGCCCCTGGCCCGCCCGACCGCCCGGCCCGGGCGCCGGCCGCAGCGCACCCGCGGTCCGGTCAGCGCCTGAGCCGGGCGTTGGTGTGCCGGGTCGGCTCCGCGGTCGCCGGGTCCTGCGGCCACGGGTGCTTGGGATAGCGGCCGCGCAGCTCCGCGCGTACGCCCGTGTAGCCGTCGCGCCAGAAGGACGCCAGGTCGGCGGTGACCGCCACCGGCCGCCCGGCGGGGGAGAGCAGGTGCACGAGGACCGGCACCCCGGCCAGCACCGGCGAGGCGTCCAGCCCGAACATCTCCTGGAGTTTCACCGCCAGCACGGGCCGCTCGGGGTCCGTGTAGTCGACCCGGACCGCGGACCCGCTGGGCACGGTGATGCGCTCCGGGGCCAGCTCGTCCAGCCGGGCGGCCTCGCCGCCGGCCCACGGCAGCAGCCTGGACAGCCCCTGCCCGGCGTCGATCCGCGCCAGGTCCGCGCGTCTGCGGGCGCGGCCCAGCTCCGGCTCCAGCCACTGCGCCACGCGCGCGTGCAGGGCGTCGTCGGAGACGTCGGGCCAGGGCTCCCCGAGTCGCCGGTGCACGAAGGCGAGCCGCTGCCGCAGCACACTGGCCACTGCCGACCACCGCAGCAGCCCGAACCCCTCCTGCCGCAGCCCCTCCAGGAGTGCCCCGCGGACCAGCGACGGATCGGGCCCGGTGAGCGGACGTACCTTCAGCTCCACCGCGCCCAGCCGCTCGACCCGCCGGGCGACGACGTCCCCGTCGGCCCAGCGGACCTCCTCCCGCTCCTCGTACAGGGCACCGGCCGCGCGCCGGGCGACGTCCTCGTCGATCGCCGCGGCGAGCCGCACGCGCGCGTGCCCCCGGCCCAGCGGCCGGTCGGCCACCGCGACGGCCAGCCACGGCGCCCCGCGCAGCGCGGACCCCTCGGCGAGTTCGGCCCGCGTACCGGACACCATGAGATACGACCCACCGTCGAGCCGCGCAACCCGCTCCGGAAACGCCAACGCGGCCACCACCCCGACAACACCACCGTCCCCGCCCCCGGCCCCCCGACCGGCCCCCGCGCCCGCCCCGGCTCCGAGCCCGCCTGGGGACCCCACCCCGGCCCCGCGCCCGGCACCCGAGCCCGCTCCCACGCCGGGCCTGCGCCCGGCACGAGAGGCCGCCGCCCCGGCACTTGCGTCGGCTCCGCGCCCGCCTGGGGACCCCACCCCGGCTCCGCGCCCGGCACCCGAGCCCGCTCCCACGCCGGGCCTGCGCCCGGCACGAGAGGCCGCCGCCCCGGCACCTGCGTCGGCCCCGGGGCCGCCCGGAGACTCTGTCCCTGCTCCGCGCCCGGCACCCGAGCCCGCCCCCACGCCGGGCCTGCGCCCGGCACGAGAGGCCGCCGCCCCGGCACCTGCGTCGGCCCCGGGGCCGCCCGGAGACCCTGCCCCGGCTCCGCGCCCGGCACCCGAGCCCGCCCCGGCGTGGAAGTCCACCCCGGTGCCTGCGTCGGCCCCGCGCCCGCCTGGAGGCTCCGCCCCAGCCCTGCACTCGGCCCCCGGGCCCACTCCGGCCCCGGGCTCGCGCCCGGCACCAGGGCTCATTCCGGTGACCGCGTCCGGCCCGTGTCCGCCAGAAGTCTCGGCCCCAGCCCCAGCCCCAGCCCCAGCCCCGGACCCGCGCCCGCCGCCCGCGCTGGACCGGGCATCGGCCCCGCTCACGGCCCCCGCGCCAGACAGCGCGGCGAAGTCCCCGGCGGCCGCGGGGGCCACCTGCGTCACCGCGGCCCGCAGGCGCCGCACCTCCGCGCGCCACCGCCCGGCATAGGCGTCACCCCCGCGCCGCGCACCTTGTACGGCGGTGGCGAGATCGTCGCCGTACTCCCGCGGCGCCTCCTCGCTGAGCAGCGCGACCACCTCCGCGGCCGCACCCGCCCGTCCTGCCCGACCGGCGCCGTCCCCACCGGCCCCGCTGTCCCCACCGGCCCCGCCGCCCTTGCCGTCCGCACCGTCCGCGTCGAGCAGCGCCCGTCCCAGCCGCGGATGCACCCCCAGTCGCGCCAGCCGCCGCCCGCGCTCCGTGGCCCGTCCGGCGCGGTCCACCGCTCCCACGGCGGTCAGGACCGCCCGGGCCGCCGCCATGGCCCCGGCCGGCGGCGGGTCGAGCAACGCCAGGCCCGAGGCGTCCGGATCGCCCCAGCAGGCCGCCTGGAGGGCGAACGCCGTCAGGTCGGCCACCTTGATCTCCGGCGCGGGGAAACGCGGCAGCCGCCCGTCCTCGGCCTCCGCCCAGCACCGGTACACCGCCCCCGGCCCCTCACGCCCCGCGCGGCCCGCCCGCTGCCGTCCGGCCGCCTGCGAGGCGCGGACCGTGGCCAGCGCGCTCAGCCCGCGCGCGTGGTCCACGCGCGGCTCCCGCGCGAGCCCCGCGTCGACGACCACCCGGACCCCGGGAACCGTCAGCGACGACTCGGCCACCGACGTCGCCAGCACCACCCGGCGCCGCCGCCCCGGCGCCAGCACCGCGTCCTGCACGGCCGCCGGAGCCCGCCCGTGCACCTGGAGCACCTCCACGTCACCGAGATCCCCGAGCCCGCCCGCGACCCGCCCGATCTCGCCCACGCCCGGCAGGAAGCACAGCACGTCCCCCGCCCGCTCGGCGAGCGCCCGCCGCACCACCGACCCCACGTGGGCGAGCAGCGCGGGATCGACCCGCATGCCGTGCGGCGGCCGCACCGGGCGCGCGGGCGGCGCCCACACCACCTCCACCGGGTACGAGACGCCCTCCGCCTCGACCACCGGCGCCCCGCCCAGCAGCCGCGCCCAGCCCCGCGCGTCCGTCGTCGCCGACGCGGCCACGATCCGCAGCTCCGGCCGCAGCGTCTCCCGTACGTCCCACAGGAACGCGGCCGCCGTGTCCGCGTCCAGATGCCGCTCGTGGCACTCGTCGAGCACCACCACGTCGACGCCGGACAGCTCCGGGTCGCGCTGGAGGCGCTGGAGCAGCACACCGGTCGTGACGACCTCCACGCGCGTGTGCGGCCCGACGACCCGCTCCCCGCGGACGGTGTGGCCGACGCTCTGCCCGGGCCGCTCGCCCAGCAGCCACGCCATCCGCCGGGCCGCCGCGCGCGCCGCGATCCGCCGCGGCTCGGCCACCACCACCCGCCGGGCGGGCCCCTCGCCGGCCAGCCCGGCCAGGACGAGCGGCACCAGCGTCGTCTTGCCGGTGCCGGGCGGCGCCACCAGGACGGCGGTCCCGTGCGCGTCGAGGGCGGCGTTCAGGTCGGGCAGGGCACCGCGCACGGGCAGCGCGTCCAGGGCGTCGTAACGGATCACGCCCTCCAGTGTCGTACGGATGCCGAAGCGCCCTCCACGCGCGCGTGGAGGGCGCTTCGGCATCCGATGACCGGGTCCGGTGCGGGTCGGCGCGACCCGCCGCGGTCCGTACCGTCCCTCCGGCCGGCCCAGCTGAGTTCTGCTCCGGTCCGGCGGTCCGGCCCCCCTCAGTCCCGCTTCAGTCCCGCTCGCAGACGAAGATCGCCGTCCCCGGGATCAGGTGCCCGCGCAGCGGCGACCAGCCGCCCCACTCGGAGGTGTTCCAGTCGGGCCACTCCGGCTCGACCAGGTCCACCAGGCGGAAACCCGAGGTCACCACGTCGCGGACCCGGTCCCCGAGGGTGCGGTGGTGCTCGACGTAGACGGCCTCGCCGTCGTCGTCCTGCTCCACGTACGGCGTGCGGTCGAAGTAGGACGCGGACACCGACAGCCCCTGCGGGCCGGGCTCGTCCGGGAAGGACCACCGGAGGGGATGCGTCACCGAGAAGACGAACCGCCCGCCCGGCCGCAGCACCCGCCGCACCTCCCGCAGCACCAGCCGCGGGTCCGCGACGAAGGGCAGCGCCCCGTACGCCGAGCAGGCCAGGTCGAAGGAGCCGTCCGCGAAGGGCAGCGCCGCCGCGTCCGCGCACACCAGGGGGAAGGGCCCGCCGATGCGCAGCGCGTGCTGCAGCTGGCGGTGGGACAGGTCCAGGGCCACCGGCCGGGCGCCCTGCGCGGCCAGCCAGCGCGCGCACTGGGCCGCGCCGGCGCCGATCTCCAGGACGTCCCTGTCCTTCAGCTCCTCCGGCGGGCCGAGCAGCTCCGCCTCCACCTCGTCCAGGCCCTCGGGGCACCACACGAAGCGGTCGTCACCGAGGAACGTGCCGTGCTCGGTCTGGTACTCGTCCGCGTTCCGGTCCCACCAGCCCCGGTTGGCCCGGGCGCTCTCCGCGACACCGGCCGCGCGGCGGGTGGCCTCCGGTTCGGACAGTTCGGGCTCTTGGATGATCGGCTCCCTCGTACTAGTCTGCGGGCTCTTCCGTACGGCTCCATACGGCCCGCCTCGGTGGTGCGCCGCCGTACGAAAGGGGCGTCCTGGTGCCGGCATGGCCTCGGGAGACACGTTCTGTGCCGGGTATGCGGTGATCCGCCCCGGGTGTGCGGCTTCGCGCATTGACCCTGCCCGGCTGCCCCCGTATGCTACAAGTTGCGCTGCGGGCCTGCGCACCTCAGACGTAGCAGGCTGCGCTCGCATCTGTTGTATGTCCCCTCGGTTGTCGAGGCGCCACAGTGTTTCTGGGTGGCGCTTCCTTGGCTGTCCGGCTTCTGCAGAGCGAAACGGGCTCCCGGCGTAAGCAGTACCTACGACTCAATGTCCGTACCGGAGCCCTTTCCCACATGACGAGCAGCACCGAGACCACCGCCACCACCCCGCAGGTTGCGGTCAACGACATCGGTAACGAGGAAGCTTTCCTCGCCGCGATCGACGAGACGATCAAGTACTTCAACGACGGCGACATCGTCGACGGCGTCATCGTGAAGGTCGACCGGGACGAGGTCCTGCTCGACATCGGTTACAAGACCGAAGGTGTCATCCCGAGCCGCGAGCTCTCGATCAAGCACGACGTCGACCCGAACGAGGTCGTCGCCGTCGGTGACGAGATCGAGGCCCTGGTCCTCCAGAAGGAGGACAAGGAAGGCCGCCTGATCCTCTCGAAGAAGCGCGCCCAGTACGAGCGTGCCTGGGGCACCATCGAGAAGATCAAGGAAGAGGACGGCATCGTCACCGGTACCGTCATCGAGGTCGTCAAGGGTGGTCTCATCCTCGACATCGGCCTCCGCGGCTTCCTCCCGGCCTCCCTGGTCGAGATGCGCCGCGTCCGCGACCTCCAGCCCTACGTGGGCAAGGAGCTCGAGGCCAAGATCATCGAGCTGGACAAGAACCGCAACAACGTGGTCCTGTCCCGCCGTGCCTGGCTGGAGCAGACCCAGTCCGAGGTGCGCCAGACGTTCCTCACCACCCTCCAGAAGGGTCAGGTCCGCTCCGGCGTCGTCTCCTCGATCGTCAACTTCGGTGCCTTCGTGGACCTGGGTGGCGTCGACGGTCTGGTCCACGTCTCCGAGCTGTCCTGGAAGCACATCGACCACCCGTCCGAGGTTGTCGAGGTCGGCCAGGAAGTCACCGTCGAGGTCCTCGACGTGGACATGGACCGCGAGCGTGTCTCCCTGTCGCTGAAGGCGACCCAGGAAGACCCGTGGCAGCAGTTCGCCCGCACCCACCAGATCGGCCAGGTCGTGCCCGGCAAGGTCACGAAGCTGGTGCCGTTCGGTGCGTTCGTCCGCGTGGACGAGGGCATCGAGGGTCTGGTCCACATCTCCGAGCTGGCCGAGCGCCACGTGGAGATCCCGGAGCAGGTCGTCCAGGTCAACGACGAGATCTTCGTCAAGGTCATCGACATCGACCTTGAGCGCCGCCGCATCAGCCTCTCGCTGAAGCAGGCCAACGAGTCCTTCGGTGCCGACCCGTCGGCGGTCGAGTTCGACCCGACCCTGTACGGCATGGCCGCGTCCTACGACGACCAGGGCAACTACATCTACCCCGAGGGCTTCGACCCCGAGACCAACGACTGGCTCGAGGGCTACGAGACCCAGCGGGAGGCGTGGGAGCACCAGTACGCCGAGGCGCAGTCCCGCTTCGAGCAGCACCAGGCGCAGGTCATCAAGTCCCGCGAGGCGGACGAGAAGGCCGCTGCCGAGGGTGGCGACACCGCGGGTGCGGCTCCGGCCGCGTCCGGTGGCGGTTCGTACTCCTCCGAGGGTGGCGACACCTCCGGCGCCCTGGCGTCGGACGAGGCGCTGGCCGCGCTGCGCGAGAAGCTGGCCGGCGGCCAGAGCTGACCGCTCAGCTGACCGCGTGACGGCCGGCCGCTGAGCCGAGCCGATGGTCCCCGAGGGCCCGTACCTTCCGAGGTACGGGCCCTCGGGCATGCCCGCCGTCACCCGGCAGGATGACTTCACCGCTTCCACCGTCCGGGGGGAATGCCCACGTCCCGCGCCTGGTTGTGAACGTACGAACACGAGGAGGGGCGGTCACAGTGCTTGATCCGCAGGGTTTGTACGCATGGGAGCCGAAGGGGCTGGCGGTCGTCGACATGGCGCTCGCCCAGGAGTCGGCCGGACTCGTCATGCTCTACCACTTCGACGGATACATCGACGCGGGGGAAGCCGGCGACCAGATCGTCGAGCGCCTGCTGGACTCGCTGCCCCACCAGGTCGTGGCGCGCTTCGACCACGACCGGCTGGTGGACTACCGCGCCCGCCGCCCGCTGCTCACCTTCCAGCGCGACCGCTGGACCGCCTACGAGGAGCCCACCCTGGAGGTCCGCCTCGTCCAGGACACCACGGGCGCGCCCTTCCTGCTGCTGTCCGGCCCCGAACCGGACGTGGAGTGGGAGCGTTTCGCGGCGGCGGTCCAGCAGATCGTGGAGCGCCTCGGCGTCCGCCTCGCGGTGAACTTCCACGGCATCCCCATGGGCGTCCCGCACACCCGCCCGGTCGGCCTGACCCCGCACGGCAACCGCAGCGACCTCGTCCCGGGCCACCGCAGCCCCTTCGAGGAGGCGCAGGTGCCCGGCAGCGCCGAGGCCCTGGTGGAGTACCGCCTGATGGAGGCCGGGCACGACGTCCTCGGCGTCGCCGCGCACGTACCGCACTACATCGCCCGCTCCGCCTACCCGGACGCCGCCCTGACCGCCCTGGAGGCCATCACGGCCGCCACCGGCCTGGTGCTGCCCGGCGTCGCCCACGCCCTGCGCACCGAGGCGCACCGCACCCAGACGGAGATCGACCGGCAGATCCGGGAGGGCGACGAGGAACTCACCGCCCTCGTCCAGGGCCTGGAGCACCAGTACGACGCCGCCGCGGGCGCGGAGACCCGGGGCAACATGCTCGCCGAACCCGTCGAGATCCCCTCCGCGGACGAGATCGGCCGCGAGTTCGAGAAGTTCCTCGCCGAACGGGAGGGCGACAACTGACGCCCGCCGTCCGCGCCGCCACCGCCAGGCCCTAAGCTGCCGCTCATGCTGAAGGTGGGCCTGACCGGGGGCATCGGAGCCGGTAAGAGCGAGGTGTCGCGGCTGCTCGTCGCGTGCGGGGCCGTGCTGATCGACGCCGACCGCATCGCACGCGAGGTCGTCGCGCCGGGCACGCCCGGCCTCGCCGCTGTCGTCGACGCGTTCGGGCAGGAGATCCTCACCGAGGACGGCGGCCTGGACCGTCCCCGGCTGGGCTCGATCGTCTTCGCCGACCCGGACCGGCTCGCCGTCCTGAACGCGATCGTGCACCCCCTGGTGGGCGCCCGCTCCCGCGCACTGGAGGAGGCCGCCGCCGAGGACGCCGTCGTCGTCCACGACGTCCCGCTCCTCACGGAGAACGGCCTGGCCCCGCTCTACGACCTCGTGATCGTCGTGGACGCGAGCCCCGGCACCCAGCTCGACCGGCTCGTACGGCTGCGCGGCATGACCGAGGAAGACGCCCGCGCGCGCATGGCCGCCCAGGCCACGCGCGAGCAGCGGCTGGAGATCGCCGACATCGTCATCGACAACGACGTACCGCTGGACCGGCTCGGCCGGCGGGTGCGGGAGGTCTGGGACGACCTCGTGCGCAGGGCGCACGCGCCGCGCACCGGCGCCCGCGGATAGCCGCGCGCGCCGCCGCGCAGGCGGTGCGGAGGCAGGGCCGAGGCGGTGCGGAGACAGGGCACAGGCGGTGCGGAGGCGGCGCGCAGGTGGTGCGGACAGGAAGGGCGCGGGCAGGAATACGGCTGCCCGGCCGGGGCGTTGAACCCTCCCAGCAAGGGAAGGACTCTGCCGTGCCCGACACCAGCGGTTCCACCGGACGCACTCCGGAGACGCATGTCATCGACTTCCGCGCCGCCGAGCAGCTGCTCGCCGCGCGGGACCCGCGGGGCGCGGTGAAGCTGCTCGACACAGTCATCGCCGGGCACCCAGAGAACACGGCCGCCCGGCTGCTGCGCGCGCGTGCCTTCTTCGCGGCCGCGCAACTGAGACCGGCCGAGCTGGAGTTCACCATCGTCCTGGAGCGCGAACCGGACAACGCGTACGCGCACTTCGCGCTCGCCCGCACCTACGAGCGGCAGGGCCGCCCCGACCAGGCCAGACGTCACTTCCGGCTGGCGGCGGCGCTCGACCCGAACCCGGAGTACCTCCAGCGGGCCAGATTCGACAGCTGAGGCGCGCCCTTCTCCGTCCGCATCCGTCACCCGCCACCGCGCTCCACGCGGCGCGTGTTCCTGCGCGCACGCTCCGGCGCGCGACCGGGGCGGCGGGGGACGAGGGGCCGGGGGCGGCTATCGGTTTCGGCCGTCGGGCGGTCGTCGGCCCCGGTGTTCCTCGGGCGGCTGGTGCGGAGGGCCGTCCGATTGTCGGTACGGAGGGACGTCCGCCGGCCGGTACGGCGGGACATCCGGCCCCGGCTGGTAGTGCGGGCCCTGGCGCAGGTGCCGGACGACGAACGTGAAGTCGACGGCGATCACCAGCCACAGCACCCCGCAGGCCACCGCCCAGCCGGTCCGCCCGACCAGCGCGAACACCGCCGTGCCGAACAGCGCCCAGACCAGCCCCCACAGGCACAGCCAGAACCGCGCCCGCAGAGCACTGCGCGCGGTCGTCGGCTCACTACCCGTACGCATCGCCGGTCACCACTCCTTCTCTCAACGTACTCTTCGGCGAGCACGTTCTCCACAGGCGCTCACTCGCACCGCCGGTGCCACGGCCGTACAGGGACGAAGTCGCCGCTGTGGACCACCTCGACCGCCGTGCCTCACTCGGACGGGTGAACCTGTTCGGGGCGGGAACGGGCGTGCGGACGCGGGGCGTTGTCGGGTCATGGAACTGAACATGCGTGAGGGCTATCAAGGAACAGGACCGGGCGCGATCACCCCGGACGGCTGCGCCGTCGAGCTGTACACACGGCTGCCCGTAGGGACCGAGCCGGACGTCATCGCGGCGGCCGTGCCCGCGGGTGCGCACATCCTGGAACTCGGCTGCGGCGTGGGCCGCGTCACCCACCCGCTGCTGGAGCGCGGCTTCACCGTCACGGCGGTGGACGAGTCCCCGCAGATGCTGGAGCGGGTGCGCGGCGCGCGGACCATACGCAGCCCCATCGAGGACCTGGACCTGGGGGAGACCTTCGATGTGGTCATGCTCGCCTCGTTCCTGGTCCACGCGGGTGACCCGGAGACACGGCGCGCACTGCTGCGCACCTGCGCCCGGCATGTCGCGGCCGGCGGCTGCGTGCTCATCCAGCGGGAGGGCGCGGACTACCACAGCGATCTGCCGCGCGAGCGAGTGGACCCGTCCGGTTTCACGGTGCGGATCGTGTCCGCCGAGCCGGTCGGGGACGGCGCCAACTCGGTGCACGCGGAGTACGAGTTCTCGGACGCCACATGGACGCAGACGTTCCTGTCCCGCCCGCTGAGCACAGAGCAGTTCGAGGAGGCGTTGAAGGAGGAGGGGCTGCGGGTCGACCGGTATCTGACGCAGGACGGGATCTGGGTACGGGCGGTGCGCGAGGACGCCTGAGCCACGGACCACCGGACGCCGCGTTCGAGGACCGGCGGAACCGGACCGGTCGGAACCGCCAGGGGAGAGGGGGCGGTCGGACCAGAGGGGAGGGGCGGTCAGAAGGGTGCGTGGTCAGAAAGGAGTGCGCGGTCAGAGGGAACCCGACCGGACGGCCCGTCAGTCGTCCCGGGGCCGGCCGGCGGGGCCGCTCGGACCGTCCAGGCCGCCCAGGTCCCGCAGCCGCTCCAGCTCGCGGCGGTCCCGCTTGGTCGGGCGGCCGGCACCCCGGTCGCGGACCCCGATCGGGGCCACGGCCTCGCGGGGCGGGGGAGGCGGCGAGTTGTCGATGTAGCACTGCGCGGCGACGGGCGCGCCGACCCGCTTGCGGATCAGCCGGGTGACCACGACGATCCGCTCCCGGCCCTCACCCCGCAGCCGCACCTCGTCACCGACGCGCACGGCATGGGCGGGCTTGACCCGCTCGCCGTTCACCCGGACATGCCCGCCCCGGCAGGCGGTGGCGCCCACGGAACGGGTCTTGACCAGGCGGACGGCCCAGATCCAGCTGTCGATCCGCACAGTCTCACCCGGGCCGGGACCGGCCGCCTCAGCGGCGGCGACAGCCGCGGCGATCTTGGGGTCCACGGCGGCGGATGTCTGCGGCACCTCCGCGTCCCCTCCGCTCCTGTCCTGGTCGCGGTCCATGTCGTCTCCGGAAGCCATGGCTTCGACCCTAGTCTCTTCGTCCTCGTACATCGGGGGAATTTACGGTGGAGCCATGGACACCAGCAGTCTCGCCGCGCTCGACCGACGGATCACCGAATGCCGGGCCTGTCCGCGCCTGGTGGACTGGCGCGAGGAGGTGGCCCGCACCAAACGGGCCGCGTTCGCCGACTGGACGTACTGGGGCCGGCCCGTACCGGGCTTCGGGCCGTCCGACGCCGGTGTGCTCATCGTCGGCCTCGCCCCCGCCGCGCACGGCGCCAACCGCACCGGCCGCATGTTCACCGGCGACCGCTCCGGGGACGTGCTCTACCAGGCGCTCTACGAGGTGGGCCTCGCCAGCCGCCCCACCGCCGTCACCGCCGACGACGGCCTGGAACTGTACGGGGTGCGGGTCACCTCGCCCGTGCACTGCGCCCCGCCCGCCAACAAGCCGACGCCCGGCGAGCGCGACACCTGCCGGCCCTGGCTGGTCCAGGAGCTGAGGCTGCTGCGGCCCACCCTGCGCGCGGTGATCGTCCTCGGGGCGTTCGGCTGGCAGGCCGCGCTGCCGGCGTTCACCGACGCCGGATGGACCGTTCCCCGGCCCCGCCCCGCGTTCGCCCACGGCACCCGGGTGCCGCTCGACGGCCTCGACGTCTTCGGCTGCTACCACGTCAGCCAGCGCAACACCTTCACCGGCCGGCTCACCCCGGACATGCTCCGCGACGTCCTGCGCACCGCGGCGGACGCGGCGGGACTGCCGACCCGGCCACCGGCCCGCCCGCAGGACGAGCACCGCGCGAAATGACACGACACGGCCCTACCGCCGCGACTACGGTGCCCCCATGGGCGTGTATCCGGAGACCGAACCGTACGACCACGGCATGCTCGACGTCGGTGACGGCAACCACGTGTACTGGGAGACCTGCGGCAACCCGGACGGCAAGCCGGCCCTGATGCTGCACGGCGGCCCCGGCTCCGGCTGCACCCCCCACCACCGCCGCTACTGCGACCCCGCCCGCTACCGGATCGTGGTGCTCGACCAGCGCGGCTGCGGCCGTTCCACCCCGCACGCGAGCGCGTACGACACCGACATGAGCGTCAACACGACCCAGCGCGTCATGGCCGACCTGGAACTGCTCCGCCACCACCTGGGCATCGAACGGTGGCTGGTCTGGGGCCTCTCCTGGGGATCGGCGCTGGCCCTGCGGTACGCGCAGACCCACCCCGGGGTCGTCTCCGAACTCGTCCTCGCCGCAGTCGCCACCGGCTCCGACCCCGAGGTGGCCCTCCTCACCCACGGCCTGGGCAAGATCTTCCCCGAGGCGTTCGAACGGTTCCTCGCCGAACTCCCCGAGGACGAACGCGCCGGAAACCTGGCGGCCGCCTGCAACCGGCTCATCGAGTCCCCCGACCCGGCCGTGCGAACGCGGGCGGCCCGCGCCTGGACCGACTGGGAGACCGCGATCATCCCCGCACCGCCGCGCTCGGTCGGACGCTACGAGGACCCGGCGTTCCGCATGGGCTTCGCCCGCACCGTCACCCACTACTTCGGCAACGACCACTTCCTCGGCGCGGGCAACGACGAGGGCGTGGTGCTGCGCGACGCGCACCTGCTGGCGGGCATCCCGGGCACGCTCGTGCAGGGCAGCCTGGACCTCGGCAACCTCCTCGGCACCGTCTGGCGCCTGCACCACGCGTGGCCGGGCAGCGAACTGGTCGTCGTGGACCAGGCCGGGCACGGCGCGGGCCACCCGGGCGTGGCGGACGCCCTGGTGGCGGCGACGGACGCGTACGCCCGCGCCCGCCGCTGAGGCAGGCCTCACGGTCGGGGCGGGCGCACCGGCCTCACGGCCGCCACACGTACCGCACGTCCGGCTCCCGTTCCTCGTTCCCGCTGCCGTCGGTGTGCTCGACGGCGACGAAACCGTGCCGCTCGTAGAACCGGTGGGCGGGCTTGTTGACCTGGAACGTCCACAGGTCCAGCCCCCGCGGGCCGCGCTCCTTGGCCAGGGCGACGAACCGGTCGCCCAGCCCCCGGCCCCGCCATCGCGGGTCGAGGTAGAGCTGGGACAGCGTGTCGTCGGCGAGCACCATGACGCCCACGATCCCGGCCCCATCGGGCTCCTCGGCCACCCAGGTCTCGTGCGAGGGCACCACCACGTCCCGGAAGTAGGCGCGCACCGCGTCGTCGGAGTGCGGCCGGACGACGGTGGGCAGCGCGGCGGCGAAGGACCGCAGCCAGACATCGGCGGCGGCCAGGGCGTCGGAGCCGTGCGCCCGCCGCAGAACCACCTCGCCCGCCGCCTCTTCCTTCTTCTTGCCCTTCTTGACTTCTTTGCCTTCCTTATCTTCCTTGCCTTCCTTGCCTTCCTTGCCTTCCTTGTCTTCCCGTTCGTCCTGCTGCCGTCCGTCCCGCACCGCGACGACGGCCGTCGCCGTGATCTCCACCAGCTGGCCGGGGTACCCGAGGCAGGCCACGCCGATCAGCGTCGACGCGTGCGGCCCCGTACCGAGCCCGGACGCCTTGACGACGTCCCACACGTCCGCCAGCACGGCGGACTCGCTGCTGACGACGTACACGTCGGTCCTGACCACCTGCGTCAGATCGCTGCCGACCGCCCGCAGTTGCTCCGTCAGATGGGCTATGCCCTGTGCCGCCTGACGGACCGCGTCCCCCGCCCCGACCAGCTCCCCCTCGGCGTCCAGCGGCACGGACCCGGCGAGGAACGCCAGCTTCGTGCCCGCCTCGACGACGCAGGCATGGGAGTACACGGGCGGTGTGCAGAGACCGGGGGCTGTGACGCGCTGGATCAACAGGGCTCCTGAGACGGTCGGGTCACGGCGGCGTACGCCGGCGCCCCGCCGATGATGCGCGCCCCCGAGCCATGGACGCATCCGGATTTCGCGGCCGGTTGAGCCGACCGCTCCACGGGCCGGGGGAGGCATTGACGGCACAGCGGGGACGGGTCGGACCGGCCGGAGGCGGCAGAGCAGCCGGAGCGGTCCTTCCTCGACGCCACCGCCGACCGCCTCGCCGCCCTCCCCGGAGTCCGCGCCGTGACCCTCGGCGGCTCCCGCGCCCAGGGCACGCACACCCCCGACAGCGAGCACGAGACGGCCGAGGCCGAGCAGGGACGGTTCCGGGTCGAGCCGCTGCTCTTCCACCTCGCCGGGATCTCCAGCTATCTGGTCGTGGCGGAACTCGCGATCAACCGGGTGCTGCGCGGCGAGCTGCCCCGCCCCGCCGCCTACCCGCCCGCCCTGCGCCGCACCGCGCCCGGACACTGGTACGGCAGGGCCACGGCGACCCTCGCCTACGCGCGGGCCGGGCACGCCCCCAAGGGGTCCCTCACACAGGTCGCCGGCGCCATCGCGCTCGCCGCGACCCAGACGGCTCACGCGGTCCTGGCCGCACGAGGGGAGTGGACCACCAACGACAAGGGACTCCTCACCCGCGCGGGCCTCCTGGAGATCGACGACGTCCTGACCGGTCTCACGACCTCCCCGGCGACCCTGGCCGACGCGGTCACCCGGACCGGCGAAATTCCCGCCCGGGCCATGGAGAGCGCCTGGAAGGACTCCTCGCACTGACCCGCAGGGGTTCACCGTAGGTACGTGAGTTGACGCGTACGGCGATCGAATCCGCCGAAAGTGTGAGGTGAGACGCACTTCAGGCAGTGATCTCGTGTCAACTGCGTCTCAGTACAGTCACCGGGCGAGACGTACGCCCCATGCTTGGCGTTTAACTCTAGTAGTACAGCACGACATGGAGGTGCCAGGGTGAACGGGCGAACAGTGCTCGAACGCTTCCCGGCCGGCGGGCCACGCGGCTCGTGGCCGGCGGAGGAGTTCGCACAGGCGCGGCGTCTGGAGGGCCTGCCCGCCGAGGTCGTGATGGACCTCGCGACGGACACGTTCCTGGTGATCGTCCGAGGCGGCGAGAGCGCCGCCGCCGTGACCGTCTGAACGGTACGCGCCGACAGTGACGTCGGCTCCCCGGGGCTCTCTGGATGACGTGAGCACGACGCCCGGCCGCGATCGGCCGGCGCGTGGGGTCTCCGGGCCGCTCCGGTGGCCTGCGTCAGCGGTCCCGCGCAGCCGCCCTCCGGAGCCCCCCGCGCTCAGGTCAGGCGCTGACCGGGCGGGACCAGGCCGGTGCCGTGCCCGTCACCCGGCACAGCGCCAGGTACAGCGGGATCGGCGGGGTGTAGGGGACCGTGCCGTCGGGCTGATGGATGAGCACGGGCAGTCGGCCCCGCACGGTGTCGGGCAGGATCGCGCCGGTCGCGTAGTGCGCCGGGGCGGGCCACCGCAGGGCGTAGTCCGAGTCGGACGGGACGATCCACCACCAGTGCGTCTCGTCGGCGTAGACGCAGCCGACCCGGGGCAGCCGGGGCATCAGCTCGGAGCCGAAACGGGCGGGCACCGCCACGGCGTCGCAGCCCAGCGGGACCGTCATGCCGTCGGGAAGGGACAGTCGACGAGGCGGCCCGGAGCCGCCCGGCCGACCGGACGCGCCGGGCGTGTGCGCCGCGCGCCCCAGGCGCACAAGTGTGTCCAGGCAGATCATCTGACCGGAGCCAGAGGCACCGCTCACAGCCATACGGCCCCCGATCCCTGCGGTTCGTGCTGTCGTGCGTGCTGTCGTCCGTGCGCGTCCTGCTCCGCCTGCGGTTCGTCCTCATGGCCCGGACGGCGGGCCGGCCCCGGCTTCGGACGCGCACCCCAGCCGAGATCACCCCGCACCTCACGGGCAGCCGGCACTCCGTACGTCTCCGGGACCTCCTGGACGCCCGGCGTTCCGCACGTCTGTGTGGCTTCCTGGACGCCCGGCGTTCCGCACGTCTGCGAGACTTCCTGGACGCTCGGCGTTCCGTATGTCTCCGAGTCCTCCTGGGCGCCAAGCGCCCCGAGCGCGCCCTGCTCCGCGCCGGTCGTGCGCGGGAGGTCCGCCCACACCACCAGTCCCGTGCCCTGCTCCTGCGCGCCCCAGGCGTGGCACAGCGCCTCGACGAGCAGCAGCCCACGGCCGTGCTCCTCCTCGGGCCGCTGCGGCGAGGGACGCGGCTCACCCGGCGCGCAGCCCTCGTCGTGCACGGATATGCGCACCAGATCGTCGCCGTCGTGCAGTTCGCAGACGACCTGCGTGCTCGCGGTGTGCACGATGGCGTTGGTGACCAGCTCGGAGACGACCAGAGCCGCGGTGTCGCACGTGTCCTCGCACACCGACCAGCCGGTGAGCCGGGCTCTGGTCAGCTGTCTGGCCCGTGCGGGAGAACCCGGATGCGCGGCCAGTTCGAACCGGAACCGGCGCTCGGCAACGGCCCCGGCAGGGCCCGCTCCCGTGGTGGCGCCGGGGGCGAGGGGGCCCGCGGCGGCGTCTGTTCCTAAGGACGGGGACGGAGTCACGCTTGCCACTATCTCTTCGACGTGAACACTTGGCAAGTGCCACTCTGAAAAATGCAGAGTGCTGTATGACGCGGTGAAGGGCCGTGGCACACTGCTCGCAACAGCATGACGCGCGGCGCCAATTGAGATCGACGAAGATCCGCCCCGGACTTCGAATAGATCTTCGAATGGCGCCGCAGGGCTGTCAGGATCCGGCGGCCGCGTCACGGTTGTGCGGACCCGCCGGAGCCCGTTGATGGAGGTGGAGAGTGAGCGAACCGCGGTCCGCGCCGACCGTCGGACAGGTCGTGCTCGGCCGACGCCTGCTCGACCTGCGGGAAGGCGCGGGACTCAAGCGCGAGGACGCCGCCCGCGTCCTGCACGTCACCGCCGCCACCATCCGCCGTATGGAAACGGCCGAGGTCGGCCTCAAAATCCCCTACCTGCAACTGCTGTTGAAGGCGTACGGCGTCCCCGACGACGAGGCCGACGCCTTCGTACAACTGGCCGAGGACGCCAACCGGCCCGGCTGGTGGCAACGGTTCCACGACATCCTGCCCGGCTGGTTCTCCCTGTACGTCAGCCTGGAGGGCGCCGCCGCACTCATACGGTCCTACGAACCCCACTTCGTACCCGGCCTCCTGCAGACCGAGGACTACGCGCGCGGAGTGCTCACCTCCGGCGCCGTCGGCCAGACCAGCCCCGAGGACATCGAACGCCACGTCGCGCTGCGCATGCAACGCCAGAGCCTGCTCACCCGCCCCGACGCACCCCGCTTCTGGGCCGTACTGGACGAGACCGCGCTGCGCCGCCCCGTCGGCGGCCCGGAGGTGATGCGCGCCCAGATCGACAGACTGTTCGACGCCACGAAGCTGCCCAACGTGACCCTGCAGATCGCCCCGTTCTCCTCGGGGCCGCACCCCGGCACGTACGGGCCCTTCGTGCTGTTCCGATTCGCCATGCCCGAACTCCCGGACATGGTCTACAGCGAGTACCTGACCGGAGCCGTCTACCTGGACGCGCGCAGCGAGGTGGCGACCCACCTCGAGGTCATGGACCGCATGGCGGCGCAGGCCGCTACGGCACATCGCACGAAGGAGATCCTTCGGGATCTCCGCAAGGAGCTGTGAATGGATCGCATCACGTCTAAGCCCGCGCCGCGACTTCGCGGCGAGCGCATCCACGGCGAGCGGATATACAACGGCATGCCCGCCCGGGACCTGGGCAGCGAAGGCTGGCACAAGCCGTGGAGCGGCGGCAACGGGGGCAACTGCCTGGAGGCGATGAAGCTCGCCGACGGCCGCATCGCGGTACGCCAGTCCACCGACCCCGATGGACCGGCCCTCATCTACACCACCGACGAGATGACCGCCTTCATCGAAGGCGCCAAGGCAGGGGACGCCGACTTCCTGCTCTCCTGACCGCCCCCCGGCCTGCTCCCTGGCACGACCCCTGAGACTGACACCGACCGACACCGACACGAACCCCCACCTCTCACCCCACACCCCCCGATCTCTTCACCACTGCTCACAGCACGTCGCACGGGCCGGGCAGGACCGGCCGCTACACCACCATCGGCCGGTCGTACGGCCCGATCGGCGCCGGCAGCCGCGAACTCCCCGTCAGATACCGGTCGACGGCCGCCGCCACCGCCCGCCCCTCCGCGATCGCCCACACGATCAGCGACTGCCCGCGCGCCGCGTCCCCCGCCGCGAACACCCCGGCAACGTTCGTCGCGAAACCCGCGTCCCGCGTGATCGTGCCGCGCGGCGCGAGATCCAGCCCCAACTGGTCGATCAGCCCGTCCTTCCGGTCAGGCCCGAGGAAACCGAGCGCGAGCAGCACCAGATCGGCCGGCAGCACCCGCTCGGCACCCGGCACCGGGCGCCGCCCCGCGTCCACCCCGGTCAGCTGCAACTCCCGTACCCGCCCCAGCCCGTCGCCGCTGAACCGCAGCGTCGACGCCGCGAACAGCCGTGCGTCCGCGTCCGCGGCGGGCGCCGTCCGCAGCTCCCCGGCCTCCTCGTGCGCCGCCGAGAGCCGGTACATCTTCGGATACGTCGGCCACGGCTCGCTGTCCTCGTCCCGCTCCGCCCCGGGCCGGGCGTAGATGTCCAACTGCGTCACGGACGCCGCACCCTGCCGCACCGCCGTACCCAGGCAGTCGGCCCCCGTGTCACCACCGCCCACGATCACCACATGCCGGCCCGCCGCCGACAGCGGCGACACCTCGATGTCCCCCTCACACACCCGGTTGGCCGGCGGCAAGTACTCCATCGCCTGATGGATACCGGCCAACTCACGCCCCGGCACATCCAGTTCACGCCAGGCCGTCGCCCCCGTCGCGATCACCACCGCGTCGTAGCGCGCGCACAACTCCGCCGCCCCCACGTCCCGCCCGACCACCGTGGACGTACGGAACTTCGTCCCCTCGGCCCGCATCTGCTCCAGCCGCCGTTCCAGATGGCGCTTCTCCATCTTGAACTCGGGAATGCCGTACCGCATCAGGCCGCCGAGCCGGTCGTCCCTCTCGTACACCGCGACCGTGTGCCCCGCGCGGGTCAGCTGCTGCGCCGCCGCCAGCCCGGCCGGCCCCGAACCGATCACGGCGACCGTCCGCCCCGACAGGCGCTCCGGCGGGCGCGGCGGGGTCAGACCGTCCTCCCAGGCCCGGTCGGCGATGGCGCACTCGACGTTCTTGATGGTGACGGCCGGCTGGTTGATCGCCAGCACGCACCCCGCCTCGCACGGCGCGGGACACAGCCGGCCGGTGAACTCCGGGAAGTTGTTCGTGGCGTGCAACCGGTCGCTCGCCGCCCGCCAGTCCTCGCGGGAGACCAGGTCGTTCCACTCGGGGATCAGATTCCCCAGCGGGCACGCGTCGTGGCAGAACGGGACACCGCAGTCCATGCACCGATCGGCCTGCGCGCTGACGATCGGCAGCAGCGCGCCCGGAACATACACCTCGTTCCAGTCCCGGACCCGCTCCCCGACCGGCCTGCGGGGCCACTCCCGGCGGGGCGTGGTCATGAAACCCTTGGGATCGGCCATGGCCGTCTCCGTCACCTACTCGCGCCCTCGGGCGACACTCCTGCGGCCACGATACGTGGGGGCGGGGTGAGCCGCAGTTCCGCGATCCCCGGCTTCGGGTCATGTCCGGCTGCCCAGCGGCTCCGCGAGGAGGACGACTCGGTCAGCCTGGACATCGAAGCCGAGCACCGGGTGGCCGGAGTCACCCTCCGGATGCATCAGCACCGGCTTGCCCAACCGCCGCCCGATCTCCCGCAAGAAGCCGCAGAACACATCGAGTCTCTCCTGCCCCTGAAGCCCCGCAGGTCGACATCGAAATCGATCTCCTCACCCGCAGAGAAACGGAAGATCGCCAGCACATCAGCAGTCGGCCAGACACGCAGGCTCGGGCAATCGTCATCCGCCGTACGGGACAGCACAGCCTCCGCCCGAGGGGCCGGCAGCACTGTCTGGCCCTCGGTATACCGGAATCTCCAGCCCTTCTCCGCAGTGAGATCGAGGACTTCCTGCCAGTCCTCCACCGAAGCGTCCGGGACATGCACGTCCGGCAACGTTCCCATCAGCTCCGGATCGAAGAAACAGCTCACGTCGTCCCACAGCAGATCAGCCATTCCGCCATGTTGCCCTGGCTTCCGGGGGCAACGCAGCCCCCGTTCGCCTCGGCCGAAGACCCGGGCCCCGCCACCCACCCCACCTCAAGCCACCCCCCGCCTCCCCTCCTCCCGCGCCCGCCACCCCCGCAGCACGGTCGCGACCTGCGGCGCTATCTGCTGCCGTGCCTCTCGTCGGCCCACCCCTTCCATGAGCAGCCGGTCGTACGGCGTGTCCAGATGCCGTACGGACGCCGTCACCGCCCAGGTGACCGCCTCCTCGGACAGGGCACGCCCCGCCGCACTCCGTCCGACCCGCCCGCTGCCGCGCACCGAGGCGTGCGCGGCGATCGTCCTGGCACGGTCGGCCGGGCACCCGGGAAACAGCCGCCGGATCTCCGTGGCGAACGCTTCCGTGAACCGCGTGTCCTGTGCGGCCCGCCGCCGCGCGTCCCGGGCCCGGCGCCGGCGGCGTGCCTCGGTGTCCGCCAGGCATCGTTCCTCGGCCCGGGCGAGCGCCGTCTCCTCGACGAGGACACCCTGCCGCTCGTAGCGGCTCCTGCGCCGGTTGAACCGCACGACCACGACGGACAGCGTGCTCTCCTCCCGCGACCTGCGGGTCAGCGCGGTATCGCCGCGCGGCAGGAACACCAGGTGCCCGAGGTCCGCGCAGTCCAGGCAGCGGGGCCGTCCCTCTTCGAGGACCAGCAGCGGCAGCGGTCCACGACGGCACGCGGCGCAGTGCTTCTTCCGCACGGACTGGATGACGAGGAGCCCGTGCCGGGGCGGGAACAGGGGGAGCGGGGCCATGCCAGGTTCATTCCCCGGACCGTGCCCCGGGGCACCCGGGGCCGGGACCGAGGCGACCCCCGTGTCCTGCCCTGACGCATCATGTCCGTGTGCGACTCGAAGCGATCACCTGGGAACGGCTCGGCGATCTCCTGGCCGAGCGGCTGCTCGGACTCCAGCCGAGTGACGGCGGTCCGTGGCCGAGGATCGCTTTCGACGGTGCTCCGGCCGCCCGCCCCGGTGATCTGGCCGAGCGTGTCTGTGCGGCGCTGCGTGTGCGCGGCCGGCCGTCGCTGCTCGTCGGCGCCGAGGGTTTTCTGCGTCCGGCCTCCCTCCGGCTGGAACACGGTCACCGGGACGTGGACGCGTACTATGACGGCTGGCTCGACACCGGCGCCCTCTGGCGTGAGGTCTTCGGCCCCCTCGAACCGGGCGCGGACGGCCGTGTCCTGCCCGATCTGCGGGACCCGGGCACGGACCGGGCGACCCGCAGTCCCTACGTCCGACTCCCGCCCGGCGGGCTGCTGTTGCTGCATGGTCCCCTCCTCCTGCGGCACTGGTTCCCCTTCGACTTCAGCGTCCATGTCCTCCTCTCCCCGGGCGCCCTGCGCCGACGTACTCCCGAAGCGGAGTACTGGACGCTGCCCGCCTTCGAGCGCTACGAGGCCGAGACCGACCCGGCCGGCACGGCGGACGTCCTGGTCCGTGCCGACGACCCGCGCCATCCCGCCTGGAACGGCTGACCCGGCCGCGGCGCACCCGCCGCCAAGGCCTCCTCGCTGCTCTCGTGGCCCGGGTCCGACATCAGTCTGCCAGGCGGACGGTCACACCGAGTGAGCCTGTGGGAACAGCATGTTCCGCTTTGTTCCCGGCTGTGGACAGACCCCGCACAGCCGCGCCGGGACCCGCCGAGACCCGCCGGGCGGCTGGGACCATGGCGGCATGACACACGGCGACGACGGCTACCTGCTCGACAACCGGCAGTCGGAGGCGGGCGAGCGCTTCGACGCCTTCGCCCACCTCTTCGACCCCACGACCTTCCGGCACCTGGAAGCGCTCGGTGTACGGCGCGGGTGGCGGTGCTGGGAGGTCGGGGCGGGCGGTACCTCCGTCGTCTCCTGGCTCGCGGAGCGGGTCGGCCCCACCGGCCGGGTCGTCGCGACCGACATCGACACCTCACGGATCGCCGCGGCCGCCCGCCCGCCGGTCGAGGTCCGGGTGCACGACGTGGGCGCCGAGGAACCGCCGGGGGAGGGCTTCGACCTGGTGCACGCCCGGCTCGTACTGGTCCATGTGCCGGACCGGGAACGGGCGTTGGCTTCCATGATCAAGGCGTTGCGTCCCGGTGGGCGGCTGCTGCTGGAGGACGCCGACCCCGCCCTGCAGCCCCTGCTCTGCCCCGACGAGCACGGGCCGGCGGAGGAACTGGCCAACCGGCTGCGCCGCGGCTTCCGCCGGCTGCTCGCCGACCGGGGAGCCGATCTGTCGTACGGCCGCAGGCTGCCGCGCCTGCTGCGCGAGGCCGGGCTGCACCGGGTGGAGGCCGACGCCTACTTCCCGCTCACCTCGGCGGCCTGCACCGCCCTGGAGTCCGCCACGGTCCGCCAGATCCGCGGCCGGCTCGTCGCTGCGGGACTGGCCACCGACGAGGAGATCGACCGCCATCTGCACCATGTGGCCTCCGGCACCATGGACCTGGCGACCGCCCCGATGATCTCGGCCTGGGGGCACAAGGAATAAGGAATGAGAAATGAGGCAAGGGCGGGAAGCGGGGCCCTGACTGACTGACTGACTCACCGCCCGCCGGGCCCACCTGCCGGCCCGGCCGCCGGCACCCGCATCAGGGGTCACCATCGGCCCCGCGCACCGGAGGTCTCCCGCCCACCCGGGCCACCGCCAGCGCGCCCGCCCGGCAGCCTTCCGTCGCGGCGGCCTCGGCGTCGGCGCCGGTGAGCAGCGTCGCGAGGAACGCGCCCGTGAACGCGTCGCCAGCGCCCGTGGTGTCCCGAAGTTCCGCGGGGAGCGCCGGTACGCGGGCGGACACGGCGCCCGAGCGGGCCACCAGCGCGCCGTCCGCGCCCCGCTTGGCCACCACCAGCGGGAAGACGCGGCTCAGCTTGGCCGCCGCGTCCGCCGGATCGGGCAGACCGGTCAGCAGGCACGCCTCGTCACGACTGGGCAGCAGGACGTCCACGCCTTCGGTGAGCGCCAGGAAGCGGTCCATGCCCAGCGACGTGAGGAAGCCGGCCGAGGCCGGGTCCAGGCTCACCGGCACACCACGCGCGCGGGCCGCGGCGACGGCGACCCTCACCAGCGCCCGGCCGGACCCGGAGAACAGCAGATAACCCGACAGATGCAGCCGGGCCACCCCGTCGAGCAGGGCGTCCGACCAGTCCCCGGGCTCCAGCCGCAGCGACGCCCCGCTGTCGGTGAGGAACGTGCGCTCGGCCGCGGACGCCGTGTCGACCAGGCAGACGACCGTCCCGGTCGGCGCGTCGGGATCGACGACGAGCCGGGGGCGCACTCCCGAGGCGGCCAGTTCCCGCTCGTGCCAAGCGGCCGTGTCCGCGCCCACCCGCCCCAGCAGCCGTACGTCGGCACAGCCGTGGTGGGCCGCCCAGCAGGCCACGTTGGCGCCCGCGCCGCCCGGCAGCAGCCGGATCGCGGCGGCCGTGTCGGTGCCGGACGCGAGCGGCCCCCGGTGTCGTGCCACGACGTCGGTGACCACGTCCCCGACCACCAGGAGCGCCCCGCCCGCGCCCCTCGTCACACCCGCGTCCAGGCCGTGGCGATACGCGCCGCCAGGCGCACGTTGCCGCGCACGGCCGCCAGGTTGGCCTCCAGGGAGGCGCCGTCCGTGTGCCGCACGAGGTGGTCCAGCAGGAACGGGGTGACCGCCTGGCCGGTGACGCCCTGCTCCTCGCACGCGCGCAGCGCGTCGGCGAGCACCCGCGCGTGCACCCCCGGGTCCAGCTGTTCCTCCCGCGGCACCGGGTTGGCGACGATCAGCGCGGACTCGGGAGCGCGCAGCGTCTTCTGCGCCCGCATGACCTCCGCCACCTCCTCGGGCGTACTGAGCGTCCAGTCCACCGGGTGACCGGAGTCGGACAGATAGAAGCCGGGGAAGCGGTCCGTGCCGTACCCGGCCACCGCGACGCCCAGCGTCTCCAGCCGCTGCAGGGTGGCCGGCACGTCCAGGATCGACTTCACCCCGGCGCACACGACCGTGATCCGGGTGCGCGCCAGCAGCCCCAGGTCGGCTGACTCGTCCTGTGTCACCGTCCACTGCCGGTGCACCCCGCCGAGGCCGCCCGTCGCAAACACGCGGATGCCCGCGAGGGCCGCCAGCAGCGCGGTCGCCGACACCGTGGTCGCCCCGCTCGCCCCCGCGGCCACGGCGAGCGGCAGGTCGCGGTGGCCCAGCTTGCGGATCCCGTCCTCGTTGGCGACCCGCTCCAACTGGCCCTTGTCCAGGCCGACATGCGGTTGCCCGTCCAGTACCGCGATGGTCGCCGGTACGGCGTCCTGCTGCCGTACCGCCTCCTCCAGCTCCAGCGCCACCTGGAGATTGCGCGGGCGTGGCAGCCCGTGCGAGATGATCGTCGACTCCAGGGCCACCACGGGGCGCCGCGCGGCGAGCGCCTCCCGTACCTCCTCGGACACCACCAGCACGTGCCTGCCTCCGTCCGTCGCTCCTCCCTCATCTCTGGCGGGCCGCACACCCGGTCAAACCCTTGCGGTGCGGACCGCACGACATCAGCCTGGAGACATGACGGACAACACGACACGTCTCGACCACGTCGTCCTGTGGGTGCGCGACCCGGTCGCCGCGGCCGGCTTCTACGAGAAGACCGTCGGCCTCGAACCGCTGAGGGTCACCGAGTTCGCCGCCGGGAAGGTCTCCTTCCCCTCCGTGCGCCTCAACGACGAGAGCGTCTTCGACCTCGCGCCGCTCGATTCCGCCGGGAGCATGAACGTGCTGCCCGGCGCGGCCGGCAGCGCGGGCCACCCGGTGAACCATGTGTGCCTGTCCCTGCCCGCCGACGCCTTCGACGCCCTGCGTACCCGCCTGGAGGAAGCCGACGTGCCCGTGTCCGGCTTCTCCTACGACTCCTTCGGCGCCCGGGGGAAGGCGCGGCGCAGCTTCTACTTCCGCGACCCGGACGGCAACGTCATCGAGGCCAGGCACTACGCGTAGCACCGAGGAGGAACCGGCCGCCCGCGCTCAGAACAGCGGCTGGGGCAGGACCCCTTCCAGCGCTAGCAGTGCGCGCTTCGTCTCCAGGCCGCCACCGAAACCACCGATGCCCCCGTCGCGCTCGACGACCCGGTGACAGGCCACGACGACCGGCAGCGGATTGGCGCCCATCGCCGTGCCGACCGCCTGGGCCGCGCCGGGCTGACCGACCCGCCCGGCCAGATCGCCGTACCCGACGACCGAGCCGTACGGCACCCCGGCGGCCAGCTCACGCAGCACCTGCCGGTTGAAGCCGGAGATCAGGGACCAGTCCAGCGGCAGCTCGAAGTCCCGGCGCTCGCCCGCGAAGTAGGCGTCCAGCTGGCGTATCGCCTCCCTGAGCAACGGAGCACCGGGCGCCTCGACGGGCTCGGTGCCCAGCCGGGACGCGAGCCTGGCCAGCGCCCGGTCGCGTATCGGGCCGGTGGCGTGGAAGACGACGTTGACCAGACCCGCGGGCGTCGCGGCCAGCAGCAGCGGGCCGATGGCGGTGTCCGCCACGGTCCACACCACCGGCTGTCCGCCGCGTTCGTCCTGCTCTCGGCTGTCCATGTGAATACGGTACGGCCCACCACTGACAATGCCCGCTGACCTGCGCGTTCGACCGGAGGCGAGGGGCGGCGGCGGGGCGGCTCAGGCGGCCGTCAGGGCCGTCCGTACGACGTCCGGCTTGTCGGTGATGATGCCGTCGACGCCGTACCCGGCCGCGGTCCGGGCGCGGGCCGCGTCGTCGATCGTCCAGGTGAACACCTTCAGCGGGCGCCCGTGCGGCCCGCGTACCGCGTGCACGGCGGAGACGTATCCGGCGGACAGCGTCCCGTAGGAGGGGTTGATCAGGTCGGCGAAGCCCGCGCAGCGCGGCAGGTCCGTCACGGCCGGGCTGCCCAGCAGGGCGGTCGTGATCCCCGGGTCGAGGTCGTGCACGGTGCGCACGCTGCCGGCGCTGAAGCTCTGCACGATCAGCCGGTCCGCCAGGTGCCGGTGGTCCAGCCAGCCCTGGTCGGACAGCACCTTCAGCGTCTGCCGTTCGATGCCCGGGTACAGCTCGGGGTTCTTGACCTCCAGGAGCAGCTTCTCGTGGTCGCGCTCGACGCGGCGCATGTACTGCGCCAGCGTCGGCACGCGCGTGCCCGCGTACGCGGGGGAGAACCAGCTGCCCGCGTCCAGCCGGGCGATCTCGGCGGCGGTGAAGTCCTTCACCTTCCACGGCGCCCGGCCGGGGAAGACCCGCTCGACGTCGGTGGTGCGCCGCAGGCTGTCGTCGTGGATGACGACGAGTTCACCGTCCTTGGTGCGCTGCACGTCGTTCTCCATCCAGGAGAAGCCGAGCGAGGCCGCCTTGTCGAGGGCGGGCAGCGTGTTCTCCGGGGCGTAGGCGGCGCCGGCCCGGTGGGCGACGACCGAGGGCCGCCCGTGGGTGCCGGCCGCCCGGACCTCGGACGTGGGCGACAGCAGCAAGGCTCCCAGGAGTGCGGTGGTCGTGGCGGCGACTGCGCGCGCGTGCATACGGACTCCTCATGTGGAGTGATCGCGGACAGCGCCAGGATGACAGCAGAGCGTCACGATCGGATGTTCGCGCGCGGGACGTCACCGATCGAACGGGATTGCCCGCGTCCGCTCCACCGGTGCCGCACATGTGGGGAAGGGTCGTGCCTCTTTGCCGGAAAATCGTCCGCCCCTCCCGGCGGGAGTCATACTCGCTGCGTCATCCCTGCTCCGCGGGGGCCGGGTCGGAGGGCGGGGTGGCGTCATCACATTCCGGGGCTCGACAGGGCGGAAGGGCAGCCGCGCATGCACGGCACGGTCGACGGATTCAGCTACGGGCTGGTCACCCCGCTGGTGGCCTACCTGATGGCCTGCCTGGGTGGTGCACTCGGCCTGCGCTGCACCACCCGCGCCCTGCTCGTCGCCCACACCTGGCGCCCCGGCTGGCTGGCCCTCGGCTCGGCGGCGATCGGCTCGGGCATCTGGACCATGCACTTCGTCGCCATGACGGGCTTCACCGTCGAAGGGGCGCCGATCAGCTACGACCGGCCGACGACGTACGCGAGCCTGGTTCTGGCCGTCGTCATGGTGGGCGTCGGGGTCTTCATCGTCGGCTACCGGGGCGCGACCGGCTCGGCGCTGTTCACCGGGGGCACGATCACCGGTCTGGGCATCGCCTCCATGCACTACCTGGGCATGGCCGGGATGCGGTTCGACGGCACCCTCTCCTACGACACCCCCACCGTCGGCGCGTCCGTCGTCATAGCCGTCGTCGCCGCGACCGCGGCCCTCTGGGCGGCCGGACGGGTCAGGGGAGTGCTGTGGAGCGTGGGCGCGAGCCTCGTGATGGGTCTCGCGGTCAGCGGCATGCACTACACCGGCATGGCGGCCCTCGGCGTCCATGTGGACGGCGCGAGCGGCGGCGGCCCCGTGTCCGGTGAGTCACCGGCCGACCTGCTCGTGCCCATGCTGATCGGTCCGCTCGCGTTCCTGCTCCTGGCCGGGGTCGTCGTCCTGTTCGACCCGCTGATGGTCACGGGCGGTTCCGACTGGGTCACCGTCGAGCACAAGCCGGGCGTACCGGCGCGTGAATTCCTCACGCATTCCGCCGCGCGCCCGGTCGCCGGCGCCGGCCGCGTCCCGGCCGGACGCGGTCCCGCCGCCCCGCGAAATCGCTGATCGGGGCCCGTTGTCAGTGGCGGGTCGTACGGTGGATGACATGCGGCCCGTTTCCCACATCGAACGCACGGTGGCGCCCTTCGAGGTCGTCAGCCCCTACCAGCCCAGCGGCGACCAGCCGCAGGCCATCGCCGAGCTCGCCCGGCGCGTCGAGGCCGGCGAGAAGGACGTCGTCCTGCTCGGCGCCACCGGCACCGGCAAGTCCGCCACCACCGCGTGGATGATCGAGAAGCTCCAGCGCCCGACGCTCGTGATGGCGCCCAACAAGACCCTGGCCGCCCAGCTGGCCAACGAGTTCCGCGAGCTGCTGCCCAACAACGCCGTCGAGTACTTCGTCTCGTACTACGACTACTACCAGCCCGAGGCGTACGTCCCCCAGTCGGACACCTACATCGAGAAGGACTCCTCGATCAACGAGGAGGTGGAGCGGCTGCGCCACTCCGCGACCAACTCGCTGCTCACCCGCCGCGACGTCATCGTGGTCGCCTCCGTCTCCTGCATCTACGGCCTCGGCACGCCGCAGGAGTACGTCGACCGCATGGTCCCGCTCAAGGTCGGCGACGAGATCGACCGCGACGAGATGCTGCGCCGCTTCGTCGACATCCAGTACACCCGCAACGACATGGCGTTCACCCGCGGCACCTTCCGGGTGCGCGGCGACACCATCGAGATCTTCCCGGTCTACGAGGAGCTGGCCGTCCGCATCGAGATGTTCGGTGACGAGATCGAGGCGCTGTCCACCCTGCACCCGCTCACCGGCGAGATCATCAGCGACGACCAGCAGCTCTACGTCTTCCCGGCCTCGCACTACATCGCCGGCCCCGAGCGGATGGAGAGGGCGGTCCGGGGCATCGAGGAGGAGCTGAAGGAGCGGCTGGCCGAGCTGGAGAAGCAGGGCAAGCTGCTGGAGGCGCAGCGGCTGCGGATGCGCACCACGTACGACATCGAGATGCTGCGCCAGATCGGCACCTGCTCGGGCGTGGAGAACTACTCGATGCACTTCGACGACCGCGGGCCCGGCACCCCGCCCAACACCCTGCTGGACTACTTCCCGGACGACTTCCTCCTCGTCATCGACGAGTCGCACGTGACCGTCCCGCAGATCGGCGCGATGTACGAGGGCGACGCCTCCCGCAAGCGCACCCTGGTGGACCACGGCTTCCGGCTGCCCTCCGCCCTGGACAACCGCCCGCTGAAGTGGGAGGAGTTCCAGAAGCGCATCGACCAGACGGTGTACCTGTCGGCGACCCCGGGGCAGTACGAGCTGTCGCGCTCGGACGGCGAGGTCGAGCAGATCATCCGCCCCACCGGACTCGTCGACCCGGAGGTCGTGGTCAAGCCCACCGAGGGCCAGATCGACGACCTGGTGCACGAGATCCGGCAACGCACCGAGAAGGACGAGCGTGTCCTGGTCACCACGCTCACCAAGAAGATGGCCGAGGACCTCACGGACTACTTCCTGGAGCTGGGCATCCAGGTCCGCTACCTGCACAGCGACGTCGACACCCTGCGCCGTATCGAGCTGCTGCGCGAGCTGCGCTCGGGCGAGTACGACGTCCTGGTCGGCATCAACCTGCTGCGCGAGGGCCTCGACCTGCCCGAGGTGTCCCTGGTGGCCATCCTGGACGCCGACAAGGAGGGCTTCCTGCGCTCGGGCACCTCGCTCATCCAGACCATCGGCCGCGCGGCGCGCAACGTCTCCGGCCAGGTCCACATGTACGCCGACAAGATCACCCCGGCGATGGAGAAGGCCATCGAGGAGACCAACCGCCGCCGGGAGAAGCAGATCGCCTACAACACGGCGCACGGCATCGACCCGCAGCCGCTGCGCAAGAAGATCAACGACATCGTCGCGCAGATCGCCCGCGAGGAGGTCGACACCGAGCAGCTGCTCGGCACCGGCTACCGCCAGGGCAAGGACGGCAAGGGCGCGAAGACCCCGGTGCCCGCGCTCGCCGACCACGCGGTCAAGGGCGCCAAGGCGGCGAAGGCCGGCAAGTCCGCCAAGGGCAAGGCGGCCGAGACGGTGCCCACCGACCGTCCCGCGGCGCAGCTCGCCGAGCAGATCGAGCAGATGACGGAGCGGATGCGGGCGGCCGCCGCCGAGCTGCAGTTCGAGGTGGCGGCCCGGCTGCGCGACGAGGTCTCCGAGATGAAGAAGGAACTGCGCCAGATGCGGGAGGCCGGCCTGGCCTGATCCTCGGCGGGTGCCGGGACCGGCCCCGGCCGACGCCCGCGTGCGCGCTGTGTTGCAAGACCGACACAAAGTGCGGACCGGTGTGCGGCGGGGCCGGTGCCTCTGCGTAGGGTTCTGATTCAACCGCGCGAACGCGTGGCAACAGGGGAGCAGTTCGAGAGGGGAATCAGCCGTGACCGTCAACTTGACCAAGGGTCAGGCCATCAGTCTGCAGAAGAACGACGGCGGCAGCCTGACCGCGGTCCGCATGGGTCTCGGCTGGCAGGCGGCCCCCCGCCGCGGGCTGTTCGGCTCGCGCACCCGCGAGATCGACCTCGACGCCTCCGCCGTGCTCTTCGCCGACAAGCAGCCGGTCGACGTCGTCTTCTTCCGCCATCTGGTCAGCGACGACGGCTCCGTGCGCCACACCGGTGACAATCTCGTCGGCGGCGTCGGGCAGGGCGGCGACGACGAGGCGATCCTCGTCGACCTGCAGCGCGTCCCGGTCCACATCGACCAGATCGTCTTCACCGTGAACTCCTTCACGGGCCAGACCTTCCAGGAGGTGCAGAACGCCTTCTGCCGCCTGGTCGACGAGACCAACGGCCAGGAACTCGCCCGCTACACCCTCGCCGGCGGCGGCAACTACACCGCCCAGGTCATGGCGAAGGTGCACCGCGCGGGCACCGGCTGGACGATGACGGCCCTCGGCTCCCCGGCCAACGGCCGCACCTTCCAGGACCTGATGCCGGCGATCCTGCCGCACCTGTAGAGCGGTCGGACGCGGCACACCACACGGCACAGGGGGCAAGGCGATGACGGCCGAGCTGGTGCGGGGGCAGAACCACCCGCTTCCCGAGGCGCGCCTCGAAATCCGGATCTCGGCCGGCACACCGGTGACGGCCGTGCTGACGACGAGTGACGAGCAGGGCAGGGTCCGGGGCACCGACGGGGTGGCCCACCCGGGCGCTCCCGTCCTGCCGGGCCTGGAAGTGCCCCGGCAGGCGGCCGCCGACCACCGGCTCGCCGTCGACCTGGACGCGCTGGCGGAGGCCGTGCACCGGGTCGACGTGCTGCTCACCCTGCCCCGAGGCAGCCAGAGCCCGGCCTGTTTCGGTTCGGTCGCCGCCCCGTTCGTGGCCGTCACCGGCCTGGACGGCACCGAACTGGCCAGCTACACCCTCACCGGCCTGGACGCCGAGACCGCCGTCATCGCCCTGGAGTTCTACCGGCGGCAGGGCGCCTGGAAGGTGCGCGCGGTCGGCCAGGGCTACGCCGGCGGCCTCGCCGAACTCCTCGCTGACCAGCACCTGCCGGAGGCGTCCGCTCTGGCCGGCGCCGTCGACGACGCGGTGGCCGGGGGCCTGGCCCGCTCGGTGGCCGCCCCGCCGCCGCGTGCCACGACCGCCGACCGGCCCCGGCAGGCCCTCGCCTCGGCCCCCGGCACCGGCCAGGGCGAGCCCACCGCACCCGCCGCGCCCCCGGCGGACCCGGGCCCGGCCGCCCCGGCGCAGCCCGTCGCACCGCACGGCGGGCCGACCGACGGCGCCCCGGCACAGCCGGCCGTCCAGCCGCCGTATCCGGACCCGGGCACTCCGCATCCTGCCCGCCTCGGCGGCGAGGACGCGCCGCAGCCCCCCGCCGACCCCCGGCCGGCGGCGTCCACAGGCGGCCCCATCGACTACAGCCACCCGCGCCGGCAGACGACGGCCCCGCCCCCGCCCCGGCCGTCCGCGCCCGAGACCCCGGCGGGACAGCCCGCCCGGCCCGTCGCCGGGGACGCGACCGGATGGTCCATGGACGAACGGCTCTACAACCAGGTCTGGGGCATGTTCGAGGACCTGGCCCGCACCACCGCCGCCTACCGCAGCGCCGTCGACTTCGCCGACTCGCGGATGGAGAAGGAACTCGAACAGGCCCTGTCCGACCCGCGCAGCCGCATCGGCGGCCAGGGCGAGGCCGCCCGGGAGGCGGCCCGCGCCCGGCACGCGCAGCTGACCGGTCAGGCCGCGTCCGCCTTCGACCGCGACCTCACCCAGCTCACCGCCGAGTCCGAAGTGGTCGAGCCGGCGCTGCCACCGGCGTACGCGGGCTGGGACAACCCCGTCTGGCACGGCTACCGGGTGCCCATGGAGATCCCGATGGCGGTCCGCCTCGGCGACCTCCATCTGCCCGAGGCGCCGTCCCTGCGCGTCCCCCTGCTGGTCCGGCTGCCGCTGGAGCGCGGCCTGTGGATCGACAGCGGCCGCTCGGGACCGTCCGGCGAGGCGTTCCCCGACGAGGGGAGCCTGCGGCTGCTCGCGATGGAGGCGGCCGTGGCGCACGCGGCCCGGCTGCTCGCCGTGTACCCGGCGGGCGAGTTCGGCGTCCACGTCATCGACCCGGCCGGTTCCGCCGCGGGGCCGCTCGCCCCGCTGGTGCGCGCCGGTGTGCTCGCCGCGCCGCCTGCGGTGGGCGCGGCGGGGGTGTCGGACGTCCTGGGCCGGCTCACCGGGCGGGTGGACCTGGTGCAGATGGCGGTGCGCGGCGGTGCGCCCGACGCGCTGCCGGCCGGCTTCGACCTGTCCGAGCAGCTGCTGATCGTCAACGACTTCCCGCACGGCTTCGACGACCGCGCGGTCACCCGGCTGCGGTACCTGGCGGACGAGGGTCCGGCCGTCGGGGTGCACCTGATGCTGGTGGCCGACCGGGAGGACGCGTCCGCCTACGGCCCGTTGCTCGACCCGCTGTGGCGTTCGCTGATGCGCCTCACGCCCGTGGCCGACGACCACCTGGCCGACCCGTGGGTCGGCCACGCCTGGACGTACCGGCCGCCGCTGGCCCCGCCGGGCAGCCAGGTGCTCGACCAGGTGCTCGCGCAGGTGGCGTCGGCTCGCCGCGAGGGAAGCCGGTGACCGCGCACCGGACCAACATCAAAAACAGGTAAAGTGGCCTTGATCAGGTGCTTTGAATCTTTCTTTGCCTAGCCCTTTACCTTCTCTTGGTGGTTCGGGTACTGTTTTCCGTACGGAGGGGAGTACTCCCTACCTGCTGCGGCGTACCCGTCACTACGGATCCGACCGGATCCCGGGGCGCCGGCCCGTCCCGGGCGGAAGAGACCTCCGGCAGCGACGACGCTGACACATTCGCCGTGACGTACTCGCCGGAGGCACCCCATGCACATCTCGATGACCCTGTGGGTCCTGACCATCGTCGGGCTGGCCGCCCTGATCGCGGTCGACTTCCTCATCGGCCGCAAGCCCCATGACGTGTCCGTCAAGGAAGCGGGGATCTGGACCGCCGTCTGGATCGCCCTGGCCGGTCTCTTCGGCCTCGGCCTGCTGGTATTCGGCGGCGGGCAGCCGGCCGGCGAGTTCTTCGCGGGCTTCATCACCGAGAAGTCGCTGAGCGTCGACAACCTCTTCGTCTTCGTCCTGATCATGGCGAAGTTCGCCGTGCCCTCGCAGTACCAGCAGCGGGTGCTGCTGGTGGGCGTGCTCATAGCCCTGGTGCTGCGGGCCGTGTTCATCGCCGCCGGCGCCGCGATCCTCGCGAGCTTCTCGTGGGTGTTCTTCCTCTTCGGCGCCTTCCTGATCTGGACCGCCTGGAAGCTGGTCCAGGAGGCCCGCTCTGGCGGGGACGACGAGGAGTTCGAGGAGAACAAGCTGCTCAGGGCCGCCGAGCGCCGCTTCGGCGTGGCCGACCGGTACCACGGCACCAAGCTGTGGATACGGGAGAACGGCAAGCGCGTGATGACGCCGATGCTGGTCGTCATGCTCGCGATCGGCACCACCGACGTGCTGTTCGCCCTCGACTCGATCCCCGCGATCTTCGGCCTCACCCAGGACCCGTACATCGTCTTCACCGCCAACGCCTTCGCGCTGATGGGCCTGCGGCAGCTGTACTTCCTGATAGGCGGCCTGCTGAAGAAGCTGGTCCACCTCTCCTACGGCCTGTCGGTCATCCTCGGCTTCATCGGCGTCAAGCTCGTGCTGCACGCGCTGCACGAGGCCGGCGTCCACGTCCCGGAGATCAGCATCCCGGTCTCCCTCGGCGTGATCTGCGCGGTCCTGATCGTCACCACGGTCACCAGCCTGATGGCCACCAGGAAGCAGGCCGCGGCCGAGGAGGTGCGCACGCAGCCGAACGACGAGACCCGGAAGGACAGCATCGATGCCTGACCACCAGGCGCCGGCCCGCCCCCGCCCCCGCACCGCGCCCGGCCACGGGCCCCCGCACCGCCCCGGTGCGGGGGACGCCCGCCCGGACACCGACCGGCATGCGAACCGGGCGCACCTCTGCGACGATCACAGCATGATCACGCGGCTCAGGGCGCTCACCGGAGCGTGGACGACCATCGTGCCGGTGCTCGCGGTCGTCCTGCTGGCCCTCACCTGGGGACGCGGCCTGCCCGTCGCGGTCGTCGTCCTGGTCACCCTGGTGCTCGCCGGCGCGGTCCTCGCCGCCGTGCACCACGCCGAGGTGGTCGCCCACCGGGTCGGTGAACCCTTCGGCTCCCTGGTCCTGGCCATCGCCGTCACCGTCATCGAGGTCGCCCTCATCGTGACCCTGATGCTCGACGGCGGACCCAAGAGCGCGACCTTGGCCAGGGACACCGTGTTCGCGGCCGTGATGATCACCTGCAACGGCATCGTCGGACTGTCCCTCCTGGTCGCCTCGCTGCGCCACCGCACGGCCGTCTTCAACGCCGAGGGTACCGGCGCAGCCCTGGCCACCGTGGCGACCCTGGCCACCCTCAGCCTGGTGCTGCCGACGTTCACCACCAGCAAGCCCGGCCCGGAGTTCTCCGGCGTCCAGCTCACCTTCGCCGCGCTGTCCTCCCTGATCCTGTACGGCCTCTTCGTCACCACCCAGACCGTGCGCCACCGCGACTACTTCCTGCCCATCACCCGGCAGGGCGACGTGATCGACTCCGACGACCACGCGCGGCGGCCCTCCGCCCGGACGGCCTGGACCAGCCTGGGACTGCTCGCCCTCGCCCTGATCGGTGTGGTCGGGCTGGCCAAGGGCGTCTCGCCCACCATCGAGTCCGGGGTGGCGTCCGCCGGACTGCACCACGCGGTCGTCGGTGTGATCATCGCGCTGCTGGTGCTGCTGCCCGAGACCATCGCCGCACTGCGCTCCGCCCGGCGCGACCGGGTGCAGACCAGCCTCAACCTCGCCCTGGGCTCCGCCATGGCCAGCATCGGCCTGACCATCCCGGCCGTCGCCCTGGCCTCCGTATGGCTGTCCGGGCCGCTGGTGCTCGGCCTCGGTTCCACCCACATGCTGCTGCTCCTCCTCACGGTCGTGGTCAGCTCGCTGACCGTGGTGCCGGGCCGGGCCACACCGCTCCAGGGCGGGGTCCACCTGGTGATCTTCGCCGCGTACCTGGAGCTGGCGATCAACCCCTGAGACCACCGGACGACGGGGGAGAGCCGCAGGCCGGGCCGGTACGCCGTGATAGACCGGGGCCGGCGGCGGCCGTGCCGGCCGCCGTACCGCGAACGGACCCGGAGGAACCGTGCCCCGCACCCTTGCCGACGCCCCGATCATGATCCTCAACGGCCCCAACCTGAACCTGCTCGGGCAGCGGCAGCCGGAGATCTACGGGCACGAGACGCTGGCGGACGTCGAGGCCCTGTGCGTGCGGACGGCCGCCGCGCGCGGCGGCACCGTCGACTTCCGCCAGACCAACCACGAAGGCGAACTGGTCGACTGGATCCACGAGGCGCGGCTGGACCACTGCGGCATCGTGATCAACCCCGCCGCCTACTCGCACACCTCCGTCGCCGTCCTGGACGCGCTCAACGCCTGCGACGGGATGCCCGTGGTGGAGGTGCACATCTCCAACGTCCACCGGCGCGAGTCGTTCCGGCACCACTCCTACGTCTCGCTGCGCGCCGACGGTGTCATCGCCGGCTGCGGAGTGCAGGGGTACGCGTTCGCGGTGGAGCGGATCGCCGCGCTGACCGCCGGGTGACGGGAACGGCGCCCAGCGGGACAGCGGGATGACCGGCCGCCTCAAGGCGTCTGTGCGCGTCCCACAGGCCGGGGCCGCCGGTCGAGGGCGGGGAAAAGAAGACCGGCGGCCCGTGCCGCGCAGGAGCCGTCTTTCCTGTGCGGGGCTGGTCCCAGTCGACCGCTCCACGAGGCGGCCCGGGAGCGCGCGCGGGCCGTCGGCGCGGGCGAAACGTTCACACGGGGTGCGCGAACCCGCCCGCACCCCACGCACCGCCCCGTCCCGCTCTGCCCCGGATCACCACCCGCGCGCGTGCCACTCGGGGAGATGCGGGCGCTCCGCGCCCAGCGTGGTGTCGTTGCCGTGTCCGGGGTACACCCAGGTCTCGTCCGGCAGGGGCTCGAAGATCTTCGTCTCGACGTCGTGGATCAGGCTCGCGAACGCCGCGGTGTCCTTGAAGGTGTTGCCGACGCCGCCGGGGAAGAGGCAGTCGCCCGTGAACACGTGCGGATGGCCGTGCGGGTCGTCGTAGACCAGGGCGATCGAGCCCGGGGTGTGGCCGACCAGGTGCCGGGCGGTGAGTTCCACCCGGCCCACCCGGACCGTGTCGCCGTCCGCCACGGGGACGTCGGTCGGCACCGGGATGCCCTCGGCGTCGTCCCGGCCCGCGTACGTCCGCGCGCCGGTGGCCGCGACCACCTCGGCCAGCGCCTGCCAGTGGTCGCCGTGCCGGTGGGTGGTGACGACGGAGGCGATGCCGTCGTCACCGATCATGCCGAGCAGCGTGTGCGCGTCGTTGGCCGCGTCGATCAGCAGTTGCTCGTCCGTGGCCCGGCAGCGCAGCAGATAGGCGTTGTTGTCCATCGGGCCGACCGCGATCTTGGTGATCATCAGGTCTTTCAGCTCGTGCACGTCCGCCGGGCCGCCGACCGTCACCTCTCCGCTGTACGTCATGGTGATCAGCCTATCGCCGCCGGGGCCCGATCCGCCGGACAGTCTCCGAGCCGCCCCGGAGGCCGCGCACGGGCTTCGAGGGGCCACTCCGGGGGCCGCGCATGGGCTGGACGCGCCGGTCCGAGGGCCGTGCGCGGCTAGAGCGGAGGCAGTGACGGCAGCGTGCCGCCCTTCACCGTGAGCCCAAAACCCTCGCGGCGGCCGGCGAGCCAGCCGAGCAGGTCGGCGGCCGTTCCCTCGACCGCGACCGTGGCTCCCTCGGCGCCGCCCCCGGTGGTCCAGGTCCGGCCGTCCTCGGCCCGCAGCTCGGTCGGCGGCACGTCCTCGTGCCCGGTGAAGCGCGCGGCGAGGAAGTCGGTCTCCCGTTCCGTGAACTCCGCCGAGAGGTCCTCCAGCTCGTAGCCGATGCCCAGGTCCACGTGGTGCAGTTCCACCTCGGCCCAGCGCCGGAACGGCACCCGGGACGCGGAGTCGGTGACGCCGTTGCGCAGTTCCACCGTGCGCGACCAGTCGGCGGGCGTGTCCCCGGTCGCCTGGAAGCGGGCCGCGCTCTCCCGGACGTCGGCGAGCTGGGCTGCCAGGGGGCGCGCGGCGCCCCGCTCGATGTCCGCGTCCCGCACCTCGGCGGAGACGTACATGGGGCGCCCCTCCAGGACGTTCACGAGCGCGTCGGCGTTGCGGGCGAGGTGGACGAGGACATGGCCGCGGGTCCAGCCGGGCAACCGTGACTGGTCGGTCACAGCCGCGTTGTCCAGAGCGGCGACAGCGGTGAGCAGTCGATCGGTGGCGTCACGTACCGACGCCAGGTCACGAGCGTGATCCATCATGCGCCTGACCCTAGCCCTGCCACACGTTCGGGTGAAGGTGACGGATCGAGGCCGTAAATCGAATACACGTGCTATAGGCTCGGACGCGGCATCGGGCATGCTGGAGAGCCGGGGATTGTTGTCCCACTCGGGCGCATCCGGGAATCCCGCCCGGCGTTGTCAGTGGCTCCCCCTAGTCTGAAGAAGCACGGGGGCCCCGCCCCTGTCACTTCTCTCAAGAAAGGTGCGGACCGGCGTGGCCGACCGTCTCATCGTCCGTGGCGCGCGCGAGCACAACCTGAAGAACGTCTCGCTCGACCTGCCTCGGGACTCGCTCATCGTCTTCACGGGTCTGTCCGGGTCGGGCAAGTCCTCCCTGGCCTTCGACACGATCTTCGCGGAGGGCCAGCGGCGCTACGTGGAGTCACTCTCCTCGTACGCCCGGCAGTTCCTCGGCCAGATGGACAAGCCCGACGTCGACTTCATCGAGGGACTGTCCCCGGCCGTCTCGATCGACCAGAAGTCGACCTCGCGCAACCCGCGCTCCACGGTCGGCACCATCACCGAGGTCTACGACTACCTGCGCCTGCTGTTCGCCCGCATCGGCAAGCCGCACTGCCCCGAGTGCGGCCGCCCGATCTCGCGCCAGTCGCCGCAGGCCATCGTCGACAAGGTCCTCGAACTGCCGGAGGGCAGCCGCTTCCAGGTGCTCTCGCCGCTGGTGCGCGAGCGCAAGGGCGAGTTCGTCGACCTCTTCGCCGACCTGCAGACCAAGGGCTACTCCCGCGCGCGCGTGGACGGCGAGACCGTCCAGCTGTCCAGCCCGCCCACGCTGAAGAAGCAGGAGAAGCACACCATCGAGGTGGTCATCGACCGCCTCACGGTGAAGGACTCCGCCAAGCGCCGCCTCACCGACTCCGTGGAGACCGCGCTCGGCCTGTCCGGCGGCATGGTCGTCCTCGACTTCGTCGACCTCCCCGAGGACGACCCCGAGCGCGAGCGCATGTACAGCGAGCACCTGTACTGCGCGCACGACGACCTGTCCTTCGAGGAGATGGAGCCCCGTTCCTTCTCCTTCAACTCGCCCTTCGGCGCCTGCCCCGAGTGCACCGGCATCGGCACGCGCATGGAGGTCGACGCGGAGCTGATCGTCCCGGACCCGGACAAGTCCCTGGACGAGGGCGCCATCCACCCCTGGTCGCACGGGCACACCAAGGACTACTTCAGCCGCCTGATCGGCGCCCTCGCCGACGCGCTGGGCTTCCGCACCGACATCCCCTTCGCCGGCCTGCCCCAGCGCGCCAAGAAGGCCCTGCTGTACGGCCACAAGACCCAGATCGAGGTCCGCTACCGCAACCGGTACGGCCGCGAACGCGTGTACACCACCCCCTTCGAGGGCGCGGTGCCCTTCGTCAAGCGCCGGCACAGCGAGGCCGAGAGCGACGCCAGCCGCGAGCGCTTCGAGGGCTACATGCGCGAGGTGCCCTGCCCGAGCTGTGAGGGCACCCGCCTCAAGCCGGTCGTCCTCGCGGTCACCGTCATGGGCAAGTCCATCGCCGAGGTCTCGGGGATGTCGATCAGCGACTGCGCCGACTTCCTCGGCGAGCTGACGCTGACCGCCCGCGACAAGAAGATCGCCGAGCGCGTCCTCAAGGAGGTCAACGAGCGGCTGCGCTTCCTCGTCGACGTCGGCCTGGACTACCTCTCGCTGAACCGCGCGGCCGGCACCCTGTCCGGCGGCGAGGCCCAGCGCATCCGCCTGGCCACCCAGATCGGCTCCGGCCTCGTCGGCGTCCTGTACGTCCTGGACGAGCCGTCCATCGGCCTGCACCAGCGCGACAACCACCGGCTGATCGAGACCCTGGTGCGGCTGCGCGACATGGGCAACACGCTCATCGTCGTCGAGCACGACGAGGACACCATCAAGGTCGCCGACTGGATCGTCGACATCGGCCCCGGAGCGGGCGAGCACGGCGGCAAGGTGGTGCACAGCGGCTCCGTCAAGGAACTGCTCGACAACGCCGAGTCGCAGACCGGGCTCTACCTCTCGGGCCGGAAGTCCATCCCGCTGCCGGACGTGCGGCGCCCGCTGGACCTCTCCCGCCAGCTCACGGTGCGCGGCGCCCGGGAGAACAACCTCCAGGACATCGACGTCTCCTTCCCGCTGGGCGTCTTCACGGCCGTCACCGGCGTGTCCGGTTCCGGCAAGTCGACCCTGGTCAACGACATCCTGTACACGCACCTGGCCCGCGAGCTGAACGGCGCGCGCAATGTGCCCGGGCGGCACACGCGCGTGGACGGCGACGACCTCGTCGACAAGGTCGTGCACGTCGACCAGTCGCCCATCGGCCGCACCCCGCGGTCCAACCCGGCGACGTACACCGGTGTCTTCGACCACGTCCGCAAGCTGTTCGCCGAGACCACCGAGGCGAAGGTCCGCGGCTACCTGCCCGGCCGCTTCTCCTTCAACGTCAAGGGCGGCCGCTGCGAGAACTGCGCGGGCGACGGCACCATCAAGATCGAGATGAACTTCCTCCCGGACGTCTACGTCCCGTGCGAGGTCTGCCACGGTGCCCGGTACAACCGGGAGACCCTGGAGGTCCACTACAAGGGCAAGTCCATCGCCGACGTGCTGAACATGCCCATCGAGGAGGCCACCGACTTCTTCGAGGCGGTCCCGGCCATCGCCCGGCACCTGAACACCCTCAAGGACGTCGGTCTCGGCTACGTCCGCCTCGGCCAGTCCGCGACCACCCTGTCCGGCGGTGAGGCGCAGCGCGTCAAGCTCGCCAGCGAGCTGCAGCGCCGCTCCACCGGACGCACGGTCTACGTCCTGGACGAGCCGACCACCGGCCTGCACTTCGAGGACATCAGCAAGCTGCTGACGGTCCTCTCCGGCCTGGTCGACAAGGGCAACACGGTCATCGTCATCGAGCACAACCTCGATGTCATCAAGACCGCCGACTGGATCGTCGACATGGGTCCGGAGGGCGGCGCGGGCGGCGGTCTCGTCGTGGCCGAGGGCACGCCCGAGGAGGTCGCCGGCGTTCCGACCAGCCACACGGGCAAGTTCCTGCGGGAGGTCCTGGGCGCCGACCGGATCAGCGACGCGCAGCCGGTGAAGGCCGTCAAGGCCCCGCGCAAGGCCGCCGCCAAGAAGGCGGTGGCGGCCGCGTCGACGGCCCGCAGGACGGCCACCGCCAAGGCCGCCGCCGACGGCACGGCGAGCAAGAAGGCCGGGGCCGTTGCGGCCAAGAAGACCGGGGCCGCGAAGAAGACCGCGCGGGCCCGCAAGAGCTGAGACACCGCACGGCACGAGCGGGCGCCCCGCCGGGACTCTCCGGCGGGGCGCCCGCTCATGTCAACCGCTCACATCAACCGCTCACAGCAAAAGGACGCCCGCCGTCACGCCCCGGCCAGCTCCGACGCGTACGGCGGCTCCGCGCCCGCCCGGGAGCAGGTGAGCGCCGCCGCGCGGGCCGCGAACCGCAGCAGCGCGGTCCAGCCCGTCGCGCCGAGCCCGGCGAGCCCCTCCGGCGAGAGCGCGTCGCGCACGGTGAGGCCGTGCAGCAGGGCCGCGTTCACGGTGTCGCCCGCACCGATCGTGTCGACGACCTCCACCTTCTTGCCCGGCACCGAGTGCTCCGCGCCGTCCCGGGTGTACGCGGTGAGCCCGTCGCCCCCATGGGTGATCACCACCGCCGAGGGTCCCGCGGCCAGCCAGTCGCGCGGGGTGCCGCCCAGCCACCGCGCGTCCTCCGCGGAGAGCTTCAGCAGCGACACCGAGGGCAGCCAGCCCCGAAAGCGCGCCCGGTAGGCGTCCGGGTCCGGGATCAGCCCGGCCCGGATGTTCGGGTCCAGCGCGGTGAACAGGCCCTGGGCGGCGGCGGTCCGCAGCAGCTTCTCGTAGGCGCTCGCCCCCGGCTCCAGCACGAGCGAACAGGTGCCGAAGGACACCGCCCGGGTCCCGGCGGGCAGCGCTTCGGGCACGGTGAACAGCCGGTCGGCGGTGCCTTCCACGTAGAACGCGTACGCGGCCGAGCCGTCGGCGCCCACCGTCGCCACGGCCAGCGTGGTCGGCTCGCTGCCGCGCTGCACCCCGGAGACGTCCACCCCGGCCCGCCGCAGCCCGTCGAGCAGGACCCGGCCGAAGGCGTCGGAGGACGTCCGGGAGCAGAAGGCGGTGGGCGAGCCGAGGCGGCCGAGTGCGACGGCCGTGTTGTAGGGGCCGCCGCCGAGCGCCGGCTTGAGGTCCGCGAGGGCGCCCGTGCCCTGCGGTACCAGATCGATCAGGGCCTCACCGGCGACGACGATCACGGGTCGGTTCCTCTCTCGGGCTGCGGGGGACAACCGCAGGACGTGCGGTGGACGAAGGCGCAGGGCAGGCGCACCGTGCGGGCGGGCCGCTCCGGCGCGGCCAGCCGCTCCAGGAGCAGTTGGACGGCGCGGGAGCCGAGGTCCCGGCCGGGCTGGGCGATCGCGGTCAGCCCGGGGGAGAACAGGTCGGCCCAGTCGAAGTCGTCGAAGCAGCACAGCGCCATGTCGTGCGGCACGGACAGGCCGTGAGCGCGCAGGGCGCGCAGGGCGCCGATGGTCATCGCGTTGTTGGCGGTGATCAGGGCCGTGGGCGGCACGGCGAGGGACAGCAGGGCGGCGGTGGCCCGCTGCGCGCCGTCCGCGGCCGAGTCGCCGTGCACCACGAGCCGTTCGTCGTGGGGGAGTCCGGCGGCGGCCAGGCCGTGGCGGTACCCGGTGATCCGCTCGGCGGTGGTGCTCAGCCCGGGCAGGCCCGCGACCAGGCCGATCCTGCGGTGCCCGAGACCGGCGAGATGGGTGACGAGCAGGGCGGTCGGCTCGGCGCTGTCGGCGCAGACCTGGTCGAAACCCGGTGTCCCCCGACCGGCGTCCGGGCCGGTGCCGACCAGCCGGTCGAGGAACACGGTCGGTACGCCGTGCCGCGTGAGGTAGGCGACGAGTTCACGCGGCTGGGCGGAGGCGGCGACGATCACGCCGTCCACGCGGCGCTCATGCAGGAGCTGGACCACCGTGCGCTCGTGGGCGGGGTCGTCGTGCGGGTCGGCGATGAGCAGGCTGTAGCCGTGCTCCAAGGCGCGGGCCTCCACTCCCTGGAGGATCTCGGTGAAGTAGGGGTTGCTGACGGCGGACACCGCGAGCCCGATGGAGCGGGTGCGGGAGGTGACCAGGGAGCGGGCGAGGCCGTTGGGCGTGTAGCCGAGCCGCTCCACCGCGTCGAGCACCGCCTGGCGGGTGTGCGGGAGGACCGGGCGGGTGCCGTTCAGTACGTGCGAGACGGTCGCCACGGAGACGCCCGCGCCCCGTGCGACATCGGCCATGGTCGGCATCGCGTCCCCTCCCCGGGGCACCCTCCCCGGGCACCCCTGTCGGTGCTCGTGGCCGGGACCGTATCGCATCCGCCGGGCCGCGTAAACGCTTGCGCAAGCGTTTACGCGGCCCGGCGACCCGCTCACGCAGACGTTCATCCAGCGCCGCCACCCGCCCACCGGCCGGGCGGCGGCGCTGGGTATCGTCGGCGGTGCACAGCCCCTTGACCACTGGAGTCCCCATGCCAGGCCGTTCCTCCGCGAGCCGCCGTACGATCCTTCGAGGAGCGGCCCTCACGCCCGTCGCCGGACTCGGGCTCGCCGCCTGCGGCCCCGGGGGCGGCTCGGCGGCCCCCGCCACCCCGACGGCACCGGTCGACCTGGGGGCCGAGAGCGAGATCCCCGCGGGCGGCGCCAAGCTCTTCAGGGACCACAACGTGGTCGTCAGCCGGGACGGCAAGGGCGCCCTGAAGGCGTTCAGCACGATCTGCACGCACGCGGGGTGCCCGATCGGCAAGCTGGAGGGCACGACGCTGATGTGCGCGTGCCACGGCAGTCAGTTCGACGCCACGACCGGCAAGGTGGTGCAGTCCCCGGCCACCCGGCCGCTGCCCGAGCTGCCGGTGCGGGTGAAGGGCGGCAAGGTCGTCGCGGGCCCCGGCGCCTGAGCACCGGCGGCCGCCCGCCGCCGTCCTTCACTCCCAGTCCCAGCCGATCCCCACGATGCCGGCGCGCACCCGCGGCTCGACGAGGTGGACCGAGCGGTGCCGCTCGCTCACCGCCAGCTCCTGGCTGCCGCTGCGCGGCGCCGCCACCGACTGCTGGGTGAACCGCCGGCAGCGCACCGGCAGCGCGCCGGCGTCGAACCGCACCTGTAGCGCGTACTGCCCGCCCGCCGAGCCGAAGGCCCGCCCGTACTCGCGCGACACCCCCGCGGTGCCGTCCTCGACGCCGTACCGGAACAGGAACGTGCCGCCGGCCCGCAGCCGGGTGTCGAAGAGCAGTTCGGCCACGAGCACCCCGGTCTCGTGATCCCGGCGGATGCGCCCGGTGCGGCAGTTCTCCAGTGCGTGCACCCGCATGCGCTCCGGCGCGCACTCCGGGTCGCCGTGGTGGACGGCCACGAAACGGTCCGCGCCGTCGCGGGGGGCGCGCACGATGTGCTGCGACTCGCGCCCCGCCAGCTCCCGGCGGGGGCCGATCCGCACCCGCTCGTGGTGCCCGAGGGTCTGCAGCCCGCCGTCGAGCGGGGCGTCCAGCTCCGCCAGCAGCCGGCGCAGCACGTCCGACGCCTCGACGATCGACCGGTAGGAACGGGCGGCGGGCCGCCGGTCGGCCGGGGGGCCGGCGGTGTCGGCCAGCAACCGGATCAGCGACTCCTCGGGCAGCCGCAGGATCTCCTCCAGCGCCCGCACGGCCCGCAGCGACTCCGGGCGCTGCGGGCGGCGCGCGCCCTGCTGCCAGTAGCTGAGGCTGGTGACGCCGACCTTGACCCCCTGACGCGACAGGTGGTGCTGCACGCGCTGCAACGGCAGCCCGCGGGCGGCGATCGCGGCGCGCAGCGCCACATGGAACGGGCCGCCCCGCAGGGCCGTGTCCAGTTCCGCGGTGGCGACGTCCGCCTGCTGTGGGGCGTGCGGCATTGCACGGGCCTCTCTGTGAAAGGTGCACAACGGCTGGTCAGGCCGTGCACGCGGGTCGCCGGGGCCGTCCGCCGGCCGGGCGGAAGGGGGCGCCTTCACATCCGTACGCCGTCGTTCGGGGCCCCGACTTCCCCCGCATTGAAGCGTGTTGACCAAGTCCCGACAACACCCGCGGCCCGGCGACGGCTCACCGCTGGCCGAGTCCGTACCCGTCGGCCGGCCGATCCGAAGGCCGCCGGACCGGGCGCGGCACGGACCGAAGACGGCTGGTCACAGCAGGTAGTCGTACGCGTGTACGGCGGGTGGTGGCGGCGTCGCGCCCGTTGTCCACAGGCTCGCCGCCCTGTCACACCTCGCCAGTAGGGTGTGAGACATGGCCGACCCCTCCAGCTACCGCCCCAGGCCGGGAGACATCCCGGACTCCCCCGGGGTGTACAGATTCCGCGACGAGCACCGCCGGGTGATCTACGTCGGAAAGGCGAAGAGCCTGCGCCAGCGCCTGGCGAACTACTTCCAGGACCTGGCCGGCCTCCACCCGCGCACCCGCACCATGGTCACCACGGCCGCGTCCGTGGAGTGGACGGTGGTGTCCACGGAGGTCGAGGCGCTGCAACTGGAGTACTCCTGGATCAAGGAGTACGACCCCCGGTTCAACGTCAAGTACCGCGACGACAAGAGCTACCCGTACCTCGCGGTGACGATGAACGAGGAGTTCCCGCGCGTGCAGGTGATGCGCGGCCACAAGAAGAAGGGCGTGCGCTACTTCGGGCCGTACGGGCACGCCTGGGCCATCCGCGACACCGTCGACCTGCTGCTGCGCGTCTTCCCCGTGCGCACCTGCTCGGCCGGCGTCTTCAAGAACGCCGCCCGCACCGGCCGCCCCTGCCTGCTCGGCTACATCGGCAAGTGCTCCGCGCCCTGCGTCGGCCGGATCTCCGCCGAGGACCACCGGGAGCTGGCCGAGGAGTTCAGCGACTTCATGGCCGGCCGCACCGGCACCTACCTGCGCCGCCTGCAGCAGCGGATGACGGAGGCCGCCGAGGAGATGGAGTACGAGCGGGCCGCCCGCCTGCGCGACGACATCGGCGCCTTGAAGAAGGCCATGGAGAAGAGCGCGGTCGTGCTCGCCGACGCCACCGACGCCGACCTCATCGCCGTCGCCGAGGACGAGCTGGAGGCCGCCGTACAGATCTTCCACGTGCGCGGGGGACGGGTGCGCGGCCAGCGCGGCTGGGTCACCGACAAGGTCGAGGAGATCACCACCGGCGCCCTCGTCGAGCACGCCCTGCAACAGCTGTACGGCGAGGAGCGCGGCGACGCCGTGCCCAAGGAGGTGCTCGTCCCCGCCCTGCCCGACCCCCTCGAACCGGTCCAGCAGTGGCTCACCGACCGCCGCGGCTCGGGCGTCTCCCTGCGCATCCCGCAGCGCGGCGACAAGAAGGCCCTCATGGAGACGGTGCAGCGCAACGCCCTCCAGTCGCTCGCCCTGCACAAGACCAGGCGCGCCTCCGACCTGACCACCCGCTCGCGCGCCCTGGAGGAGATCGCCGACGCCCTCGGCCTGGACAGCGCCCCCCTGCGGATCGAGTGCTACGACATCTCCCACCTCCAGGGCGACGACGTGGTGGCCTCCATGGTCGTCTTCGAGGACGGCCTGCAGCGCAAGGGCGAGTACCGGCGCTTCCAGATCAAGGGCTTCGAGGGCCAGGACGACGTCCGCTCCATGCACGAGGTGATCTCCCGCCGCTTCCGGCGCTATCTGGCCGAGAAGGAGCGGACCGGCGAGTGGGCCGACGGCGAGCAGCCCGCCCCGGCCGACGGGACCGCCTCCGACGGGATCACCCCCGACGGATCGCCGGACGGCGCGCCCGGTGCTCCCGCGGCCGCCCTCACCGAGGACGACGGCCGCCCCAAGCGCTTCGCCTACCCGCCGCAGCTCGTCGTCGTCGACGGCGGGCAGCCGCAGGTCGCCGCCGCCCGGCGGGCCCTGGACGAACTGGGCATCGACGACATCGCCGTGTGCGGCCTGGCCAAGCGCCTGGAGGAGGTGTGGCTGCCCGGCGACGACGACCCGGTGGTGCTGCCCCGCAGCAGCGAGGGGCTGTACCTGCTCCAGCGCGTCCGCGACGAGGCGCACCGCTTCGCCATCACCTACCAGCGCACCAAGCGCGCCAAGCGCTTCCGGGCCGGCCCCCTGGACGAGGTGCCCGGCCTCGGCGAGACACGAAAGCGGGCGCTGCTCAAGCATTTCGGCTCGGTGAAGAGGCTGCGGTCCGCCACAATCGACCAGATCTGCGAGGTGCCCGGCATAGGCCGCAAGACGGCCGAGACGATCGCCCTGGCCCTGGCCCGGGCGGCCCCGGCCGCACCCGCCGTGAACACGGCGACCGGAGAGATCATGGAAGACGTGGAAGAGACGGCGCCCGCAGCGACGGCGGACGCCGCAGGGGAACCCGTACCCGCGGGAGCCCCGGACGACCGACGGGGGCAGGAGACATGACCGAGCACGAGACGCAGCACACGGCGCCACGAGATCAGGCGCACGAGCACACGCACGAGGACCAGGGACAGCAGCCGGTCCAGGAACACGGAGCACAGGTGGGTACGGGCAGCGACTCGAACGGCGTCTCCGACGCCGCCATCCCCGAACTGGTGATCATCTCCGGCATGTCGGGGGCGGGCCGGTCCACGGCCGCCAAGTGCCTGGAGGACCTCGGCTGGTTCGTCGTCGACAACCTGCCGCCCGCGCTGATCCCCACCATGGTGGAGCTGGGCGCCCGCTCGCAGGGCAATGTCGCGCGCATCGCGGTCGTCGTCGACGTCCGCGGCCGCCGCTTCTTCGACAACCTCCGCGAGTCCCTCGCGGACCTGGAGGCCCGGCACGTCACCCGGCGGATCGTCTTCCTGGAGTCCTCCGACGAGGCCCTGGTGCGCCGCTTCGAGTCGGTGCGCCGCCCCCACCCCCTCCAGGGCGACGGCCGCATCGTCGACGGCATCGCCGCCGAGCGGGAGCTGCTGCGCGAGCTGCGCGGCGACGCCGATCTCGTCATCGACACCTCCAGCCTCAACGTGCACGAGCTGCGCGCCAAGATGGACGCCCAGTTCGCCGGTGAGGAGGAGCCCGAGCTGCGGGCCACCGTCATGTCCTTCGGCTTCAAGTACGGCCTGCCGGTCGACGCCGACCTCGTCGCGGACATGCGGTTCCTGCCCAACCCGCACTGGGTCCCCGAGCTGCGCCCCTACACCGGGATCAACGAGGAGGTCGCCGGGTACGTCTTCAACCAGCCCGGCGCCAAGGAGTTCCTCGACCGCTACGCCGAGCTGCTCCGGCTGGTCGCGGCCGGCTACCGCCGCGAGGGCAAGCGGTACGTCACCATCGCCATCGGCTGCACGGGCGGCAAGCACCGCTCGGTGGCCATGTCGGAGAAGCTCGCGGCGCGGCTCGCGGCCGAGGGCGTGGAGACCGTCGTCGTCCACCGGGACATGGGGCGCGAGTGACCGGACGTACTCCGCGGCTGAGCCGACTGCGCCGGGTGGTGCCCGAGTCGCGTGCCGGCCGCCCGGCGGCCGACGGGCGGGCCAACCGCCCCGTCGAGGCGCGCGGCGCCAAGCCGCGCCGCCGGGGCGCCCAGCCCAAGGTGGTCGCCCTGGGCGGCGGCATGGGCCTGTCCGCCTCACTCGCCGCGCTGCGCCGGATCACCGGCGACCTCACCGCCGTCGTCACTGTGGCCGACGACGGCGGCTCCAGCGGGCGCCTGCGCGACGAGCTGGGCGTGCTCCCGCCCGGCGATCTGCGCAAGGCACTGGCCGCGCTGTGCGGGGACGACGACTGGGGCCAGACGTGGTCCCGGGTCATCCAGCACCGCTTCACCTCCCAGGGCGACCTGCACGACCACGCGGTGGGCAATCTGCTGATCGTCGCCCTGTGGGAGCAGCTCGGCGACCACGTGCGGGCCCTGGACCTGGTCGGCAAGCTGCTGGGCGCGCACGGGCGCGTGCTGCCCATGTCCGCCGTGCCGCTGGAGCTGCAGGCCCTGGTCAAGGGGCACGACGTGGAGCGGCCCGACGACGTCGACACCGTCCGCGGTCAGGCGACCGTCGCGCTCACCCCGGGCGAGGTGCAGTCCGTGCACCTGGTGCCGCACGACCCGCCCGCCGTCCCCGAGGCCGTCGAGGCGGTCCTCGACGCGGACTGGGTGGTGCTCGGCCCCGGCTCCTGGTTCTCCTCGGTCATCCCGCACCTGCTGGTGCCCGAACTGCTGGACGCCCTCACCGAGACCAAGGCGCGCCGGGTGCTCTCCTTGAACCTCGCGCCGCAGCCGGGAGAAACCGAGGGCTTCTCCCCGCAGCGTCATTTGGAGGTTTTGGGACGACACGCCCCTAAACTCGCCCTGGACGTGGTGCTGGCCGACGAGGCCGCCGTGCCCGACCGCGAAGTCCTCACCGAGGCCGCCAAGCGGTTCGGCGCCGCGGTCGAGCTGGCGCCGGTCGCCCGGAGGGACGGAACTCCGCGGCATGACCCGGAGCTGCTGGCCGCCGCGTACGACCGTATTTTTCGGATGCATGGAAGGATCGGCCCATGGCGATGACGGCAGCGGTGAAGGACGAGATCTCCCGGCTCCCCGTCACCCGGACCTGCTGCAGGAAGGCGGAGGTCTCCGCCATTCTGCGGTTCGCCGGCGGCCTCCACCTGGTGAGCGGGCGCATCGTGATCGAGGCGGAACTCGACACCGCGATGGCGGCGCGGCGCCTCAAGCGGGACATCCTGGAGATCTTCGGGCACAGCTCCGAGCTGATCGTGATGGCACCGGGCGGCCTGCGCCGCGGTTCGCGCTACGTGGTGCGGGTCGTCGCGGGCGGCGACCAGCTGGCCCGGCAGACCGGCCTGGTCGACGGCCGGGGCCGGCCGATCCGCGGGCTGCCCCCGCAGGTGGTCTCGGGGGCCACCTGCGACGCCGAGGCCGCCTGGCGCGGTGCCTTCCTGGCCCACGGTTCGCTCACCGAGCCGGGACGCTCCTCCTCGCTGGAGGTGACCTGCCCGGGGCCCGAGGCCGCGCTCGCCCTCGTCGGCGCCGCGCGCCGGCTCTCCATCGCGGCCAAGGCCCGCGAGGTGCGCGGCGTGGACCGGGTCGTGGTCCGCGACGGTGACGCCATCGGCGCCCTGCTGACCCGGCTGGGCGCCCACGAGTCGGTGCTGGCCTGGGAGGAACGGCGGATGCGCCGCGAGGTCCGGGCCACGGCGAACCGGCTGGCCAACTTCGACGACGCCAACCTGCGCCGCTCGGCCCGCGCCGCCGTCGCCGCCGGCGCCCGGGTGCAGCGCGCCCTGGAGATCCTCGCCGACGACGTGCCCGAGCACCTCGCGGCCGCCGGGCGGCTGCGCATGGAGCACAAGCAGGCATCCCTGGAGGAGCTGGGCGCGCTCGCCGACCCGCCGCTGACCAAGGACGCCGTCGCCGGACGCATCCGCCGCCTGCTGGCCATGGCCGACAAGCGCGCCTTGGACCTGGGCATCCCGGGCACGGAGGCCAACATCACCGACGAGCTGGCGGACAATCTCGTGGGCTGATCCACGACGAAGGCCGACGAGAACGACGACGAGGGCGGGGGCGGTGCCGGCGCGTGAGCGGCCGGCACCGCCCCCGTTCCTGTGCGCGCGAGGTGAGCGCGGGGACATCGACGTGCCCGGAGCGGGCACCCGACCCGGGTCCGCCGCACCGGCCGTCACCCAAGCCGTCACACCGGCCGTCACCGCTCTCCGGAACGACTGATTCCGGCCCCCTGGAGCACCCCTCGGCGGGGGCCGGCCGGACGGTCGCGGAGACGGGACGAAGGGCCCCGCGGGGCCCGCCGGAGACGCCCCTGCACAAGTGAGCCGACACGCTCACGAAAGAGTGACCAATGGGGTCAACCCGCCACCGACATCCGTAGCGAAATGGAGTGATCCGGACGCTCGTGCGAGCGGCCCGCGCCTCTACTGATGGGTAGGCGTCGGCGCGCTTCGAAGGGGGCGTGCGAATGTCACCGGAGGGGCCTTGGCGGGGTAGGGTCAGAGGTGGTCGGGGACATCCCAAACACAGCTCGCCGGCGTCGAAACCGGCGTACCAACGAGGAGATCGGTTCGTGACGATCCGCGTAGGCATCAACGGCTTTGGCCGCATCGGTCGTAACTACTTCCGCGCGCTGCTGGAGCAGGGTGCAGACATCGAGATCGTGGCTGTCAACGACCTGGGTGACACCGCGACCACCGCTCACCTGCTGAAGTACGACACCATCCTCGGCCGCCTCAAGCAGGAGGTCACGCACACCGAGGACACCATCACCGTCGACGGGAAGACCATCAAGGTCCTCTCCGAGCGCAACCCGGCCGACATCCCCTGGGGTGAGCTGGGCGTGGACATCGTCATCGAGTCCACCGGCATCTTCACCAAGAAGGAAGACGCCGAGAAGCACATCGCGGGCGGCGCCAAGAAGGTCCTCATCTCCGCCCCGGCGAAGAACGAAGACGTCACCATCGTGATGGGCGTCAACCAGGACAAGTACGACGCCGCCACGGACAACGTCATCTCCAACGCCTCCTGCACCACCAACTGTGTGGCGCCGATGGCGAAGATCCTGGACGAGAACTTCGGCATCGTCCGCGGTCTGATGACGACGGTGCACGCGTACACCAACGACCAGCGCATCCTGGACTTCCCGCACACGGACCTGCGCCGCGCCCGCGCCGCCGCCGAGAACATCATCCCGACCACCACCGGCGCCGCCAAGGCCACCGCCCTGGTGCTGCCGCAGCTCAAGGGCAAGCTGGACGGCATCGCGATGCGCGTCCCGGTCCCGACCGGCTCAGTCACCGACCTCGTCGTCGAGCTCTCCCGCGAGGTCACCAAGGAAGAGGTCAACGCCGCCTTCCAGAAGGCCGCCGAGGGCGAGCTGAAGGGCATCCTGGAGTACACGGAGGACCCGATCGTCTCCTCCGACATCGTCAACGCCCCGGCGTCCTGCACCTTCGACTCGTCCCTGACCATGGTCCAGGACGGCAAGAACGTGAAGGTCATCGGCTGGTACGACAACGAGTGGGGCTACTCCAACCGCCTCGTCGACCTGACGGTCTTCATCGGCAACCAGCTCTGATCGGCGGAGCAGGCACCTCGATGTGAGAACAGGGCTCGGGCAGCGCGCCAACGCGCGGTCCGGGCCCTGACGCGCGTGCGGCGGGCCGTGTCACCGCGGCCCGCCCGCGAGCGCGCCGCCCGGTCCTCGTACGATCAAGAGCCCCTCCTCCCAGGAGTCCCATTCCATGAAGACGATCGACGAACTTCTCACCGAAGGCGTCAACGGCAAGCGGGTCTTCGTCCGCGCCGACCTCAACGTGCCGCTGGCCGACGGTGTCATCACCGACGACGGCCGCATCCGCGCCGTGCTGCCCACCGTCAAGGCCCTCGCCGACGCGGGCGCCAAGGTGATCGTGGCCTCGCACCTGGGCCGCCCCAAGGGCGCCCCGGACCCTGCCTTCTCGCTGCTGCCCGCCGCCGAGCGGCTCGGCGAACTGCTCGGCGCCCCCGTGGCCTTCGCCCAGGACACCGTCGGCCCCGCCGCCCACGACGCCGTGGACGGCCTGGAGCCCGGCCAGGTCGTGGTCATCGAGAACCTGCGCTTCAACCCCGGCGAGACCGCCAAGGACGACACCGAGCGCGGCGAGTTCGCCGACGCCCTCGCCGCCCTCGCGGACGTCTACGTCGGCGACGGCTTCGGCGCGGTGCACCGCAAGCACGCCTCCGTGTACGACCTGCCGGCCCGGCTGCCGCACTACGCCGGCTACCTCATCGCCACCGAGGTCGGCGTCCTCAAGAAGCTCACCGAGGACGTCCAGCGGCCCTACGTCGTCGCCCTCGGCGGCGCCAAGGTCTCCGACAAGCTCGCCGTCATCGACCAGCTGCTCGGCAAGGCCGACCGGCTGCTCATCGGCGGCGGCATGGCCTACACCTTCCTCAAGGCCAAGGGCTACGAGGTCGGCATCTCCCTCCTCCAGGAGGACCAGGTCCCGGCCGTCACCGAGTACATGGAGCGCGCCGAGAAGAACGGCGTGGAGCTGCTGCTCCCCGTCGACATCGTGGTCTCCCGGGAGTTCCCGGACCTGAAGACCAAGGCGCCGACCCAGAACAACACGGTCGACGCGGACAAGATCCCCGCCGACCAGGAGGGCCTGGACATCGGCCCGAAGACCCGGGAGCTGTACGCCTCGAAGCTCGCCGACGCCGCCACCGTCTTCTGGAACGGCCCGATGGGCGTGTTCGAGCACCCCGACTTCGCCGAGGGCACCAAGGCGGTCGCCCAGGCCCTCGTCGACTCCGACGGCTTCAGCGTGGTCGGCGGCGGCGACTCCGCCGCGGCCGTCCGTACGCTCGGCTTCGACGAGAACGCATTCGGCCACATCTCGACCGGAGGCGGCGCCTCCCTCGAATACCTCGAGGGCAAGACGCTCCCCGGCCTCGCCGCACTGGAGGACTGACCTCGATGACCACCCGCACGCCGCTGATGGCGGGCAACTGGAAGATGAACCTCAACCACCTGGAGGCCATCGCCCACGTCCAGAAGCTCGCCTTCGCCCTGGCCGACAAGGACTACGACGCCGTCGAGGTCGCCGTCCTGCCGCCCTTCACCGACCTGCGCTCCGTGCAGACCCTGGTCGACGGCGACAAGCTCAAGATCAAGTACGGCGCCCAGGACATCTCGCAGCACGACTCCGGCGCCTACACCGGCGAGATCTCCGGCCCGATGCTGGCCAAGCTCAAGTGCACCTACGTGGTGATCGGCCACTCCGAGCGCCGCCAGTACCACGACGAGACCGACGAGCTGGTGAACGCCAAGGTCAAGGCCGCCTACAAGCACGGCCTGACCCCGATCCTGTGCGTCGGCGAGGAGCTGGACGTCCGCGAGGCGGGCAACCACGTCGCCCACACCCTCGCCCAGGTCGAGGGCGGGCTCAAGGACCTCCCGGCCGAGCAGGCCGGGACGATCGTGATCGCCTACGAGCCCGTCTGGGCCATCGGCACCGGCAAGGTCTGCGGCGCCGGGGACGCCCAGGAGGTGTGCTCCGCCATCCGCGGCAAGCTCGCCGAGCTGTACTCGCGGGAAGTGGCCGACCAGATCCGCATCCAGTACGGCGGCTCGGTGAAGTCCGGCAACGTCGCCGAGATCATGGGGCAGGCCGACATCGACGGCGCCCTGGTCGGCGGCGCCTCGCTGGACGCCGACGAGTTCGTCAAGATCATCAGGTTCCGCGAGCAGTGATCGGAACGTGAGTAGGCGGTAGCGGCGATACGTCGTACCCTGGCGGGGGCACAGCCGAGGCGCTGTGTCCCCGTCGTCCATCCGAATCCGAGGAAGTTGGTCCAGCCGTGGTTCTGGGGTTCTCGATCGCCCTGATCGTCTTCAGCCTTTTGCTGATGCTGCTGGTGCTGATGCACAAGGGGAAGGGCGGCGGCCTCTCCGACATGTTCGGCGGCGGCATGCAGTCCTCCGTCGGCGGCTCCTCGGTCGCCGAGCGCAACCTCGACCGCATCACCGTGGTGATCGGCACGCTGTGGCTCGCGTGCATCATCGTCCTCGGCATCCTGATGAAGTCGAACAGCTGACGGACACCGCACACCGTTCTTTCCACCCGTAAGGCCCCATGGTCGGTACGCGCCGCGGAGCGCGGCCTATCATGGGGCTTGCGTCTGTGTGCGTGGGGGGCGGTAACTCCAGTCACTGGACGCGCGTTGGGCCTTACGTAGACTGAGGCGCTCGCGGCGAAGCGGAAACGCCGACTCGCTTCGCGGCACCATCACGCAGGGAGTTACGACCGTGGCAAGTGGCAACGCGATCCGAGGAAGCCGGGTCGGGGCGGGGCCGATGGGCGAGGCCGAGCGCGGCGAGTCCGCGCCGCGTCTGCGCATCTCCTTCTGGTGCTCCAACGGGCACGAGACGCAGCCCAGCTTCGCCAGCGACGCGCAGGTCCCCGACACCTGGGACTGCCCGCGCTGCGGCTTCCCCGCCGGCCAGGACCGGGACAACCCGCCGGCCCCGCCGCGCACCGAGCCGTACAAGACGCACCTGGCGTACGTACGCGAGCGGCGCAGCGACGCGGACGGCGAGGCGATCCTCGCGGAGGCGCTCGCCAAACTGCGCGGCGAGATCTAGGGACTGACGCTCCGCCAGGTGAGCCGGCAGCGGCCGGCCCGCCGCCGCGGACCGATTGTCAGTGGTGCCCTCTACGGTTCGTACATCGGCGAATCGTGAGGGGGGCGACGGGGATGACGACGGTCGACGCGGCCGCGACCGGGGCCGCGACGCGGCCCGCGTGGCGCGGGACGTTCGGACGGCTGTGGAGCGCCGCCGTGCTCTCCAGCTTCGGTGACGCGCTGCGGACGGCCGCGCTGCCGCTGCTCGCCGCCTCGCTCACCGGCGACCCCCTGCTCATCTCCTCGGTCACCGCCTGCGGCTATCTGCCCTGGATCGTCTTCGGGCTGCTCGGCGGAGCCCTCGCCGACCGGGTCGACCAGCGGCGCGCGATGTGGACGGTGGACGTGGTGCGCGCCCTGCTGGTCGGCGGCTTCGCGGTGGCCGTCGCCCTCGGCCACGCCTCGATCGCCCTGCTGATCGCCCTCACGTTCACGCTCACCACCTTGCAGACCCTCTTCGACAACGCGGCGACGGCTCTGCTGCCCGCGCTGGTGGACCCCGCCGCGCTCGGCAGCGCCAACGCCCGGCTGATGACCGGCCAGCGCATCGCCGGCGGCCTGCTCGGCGGCCCGGTGGTGCCCCTGCTGCTCGCCGTGGGCGCCGCCGCCCCCTTCGCGGCCGACGCCGTCACCTTCCTGCTGGCCGCCGCGCTCGTCGCCTCGCTGCGCACCCCGGCGCCCGAGCGCGCGCCCGCACCGCCGGGCAGCACCCTGCGCCGCGAGATCGCCGCCGGACTGCGCGCGCTGAGCCGGGACAAGGGGCTCAGGGCCCTGTGCGCGGCGACGGCCCTGTGCAACGTCGGCATGGGCGCCCTCGTCGCCACCCTGGTCGTCCTGGTGACCGGCTGGCTGCACGCGGGTCCCGGCGGGTACGCGGCGGCGATGACCGCCTACGCGGTCGGCAGTCTGGCCGGCGGTGCGGTCAACCGCCGGATCACGGACCGTACCGGCCGCCCGCGCGCGGTGCTGCTGGCCGGCACGGCGCAGATCGCCGCCCTGGTCGTCATGGGCTGTGTGCGCAGCCTGCCCGCCCTGGTCGCCGCGCTGGCCGTCTTCGGCCTGATGGGCATGGTGTGGAACGTCAACACCACCACGCTGATGCAGCAGCGCAGCCCCGCCGGCATGCTGGGCCGGGTCAGCGCGGCCTTCCGGACCCTGGCGGTCGCCGGGGCGCCGCTGGGCGCGCTGCTCGGCGGCGCCGTCGCCACCGCCTGGGGCCCCAACACCCCGGCCCTGCTCACGGCCGCGTTCTTCGTCCTGTCCGTCCTCGCCCTGATACCGGGGGCGGGCGGAAGTGAGGTGAGCCGGCGGCGTGTGGCATAAGATCTGACGATCATGCGATCCGTCACTCGGGGGAGTGCAACATGACTGGTCCGCACGGGCGTTGGCTGAGCGGGGAGCTGACGGCGCGGTCGCTGCTGCGGCCCAAGGATGTGGCACGGGCGGTGTTCCACCCGGCGTGGATCCCGGGCCCGCTCGACCCCGAGGTGGAGAAGCTCAAGCGGGTGCGGATCATCGCCGGGACGGTCGCGGCCGTCGGCGTGTACACGTTCGTGCAGGGCGGCTTCGCCTTCGAGGAGATACTCCAGAACATGCTGGTGGCGTGCCTCGTGCTGCTGCTCATCACACCGCTCACGGTCGGCGTGATGCTGTACGTGTGGCGGCGCGGCGGGACGGTGCGGGAGCTGAGGCACCCGCTGCTCAGTTCGCTCAAGCTGCTGCTGGCGTTCGTCGGGACGGTCGTCGGCACGGTCGTGATGTGGCGCGTGGCCTCGGGCAGCGGCCTGTTCGTGCTGGTGCTCGGGCTCGTCGCCCTGTGGCTCACCTTGTTCGCGGGCCAAGGCGCCTTCCAGGTCTCCGGGAACTTCTTCGGCACGGCGGTCGTGCACCGCTGCCTGCCGCCGCTGCTCGCCACGGTGACGACCTGGCTGATGGCCGTCCCCGATCTGGTCACCGGCGATCTGCACGGGCTCAGCCTGACCCTGGGCATCGTGTTCATCCTCGGCGCGCCGGTCACCGTGACCGGCATAGCCCTGCTGGAGATGCGCCGCCTCAAGCGCCGCTACGGCATCAGGCTCGGCGCCCACCCGGCGACCCTGCCCCGCCTCGCCCCGCCGCCGCACCCGCACATGCCCCCTCCGCACATGCCCCCTCCGCACATGCCCCCTCCGCACATGCCCCCGCCGTACATACCGCCGCAGGGCGACCCGTACGCCGGCCACCATGGCCACCCCTACGGCAACACCCCGTACGGCAACAGCCCGTACGGCAACAGTCCCTACGGGAATCCGTACCGGCCGTAAGGCGGTCGAGGCGGTACCCGGACGCGGGCCGGGAGACGGAAAAGGGGCGGCGCGGACCGCACGGTCCGCGCCGCCCCCTCCGATGGACGGACGGTCAGGCCGACGCCGGCGGATACAGCGACCTCGGCAGCTGCGCGGCCGCCGCCGTGTCCAGCAGCCACAGGGTGCGGGCCCGGCCGTACGCGCCGGCGGCCGGGGCCTGGATCTCGCCCGTGCCGGACAGCGCCATCGCCACCGCGTTGGCCTTGTCCTCACCGGCCGCCAGCAGCCACACCTCGCGGGCGGAGCGGATCGCGGGCAGGGTGAGGGAGATCCGGATGGGCGGCGGCTTCGGGGAGCCGTGCACCCCGATCACCGTGCGCTCGGTCTCCCGTACCCCCGGGTGCTCCGGGAACAGGGAGGCCACGTGCGTGTCCGGGCCGACGCCCAGCATCAGCACGTCGAAGACCGGCACCGCGCCGTGGTTGGCGGGACCGGCCGCCCGGGCCAGCTCCGCCGCGTAGGCGTCCGCCGCCGCCTCGACGTCCGTGCCGTGGGGGCCGTCCGACGCGGGCATGGCGTGCACACGCTCGGGGTCCAGCGGCACGGCGTCCAGCAGAGCGTCCCGGGCCTGGGTGTCATTGCGTTCGGGGTCGCCCTCCGGCAGGAACCGCTCGTCACCCCACCACAGGTCGAGGCGGGCCCAGTCGACGGCGTCGCGGGCGGGCGCGGCGGCCAGGGCGGCCAGCACCCCGTTGCCGTTGCGGCCACCGGTCAGGACCACGGACGCCGAACCCGTCGAGGTCTGCGCGTCGACGATCTTGGTGATCAGCCGGGCCGCGGCGGCCTGCGCCATCAGCTCCTTGTCGTGGTGGACGACCAGCTGCGGAGCGCTCACTTCGCCGCCGCCTTCCGGGTCGGGGCCTTGCGGGCCGTCTTGGCGGCGGACCGCCGGGCCGGAGCCTTCGCCGTGTCCTCCCCGGACGCGGCCGCGGCCCCCTGCTCCCCGCCGGACGCGGAGTCCGCCGGGGACTCCAGCCGGTCCACGCCGTGGCGCAGCGCGGACGCGTAGGTGTCGTCCGGGTCGAGCCGCCGCAGCTCCTCCGCGATCAGCTCGGCCGTGTCCCGCCGCTTGAGCGCCACCGCGCGCTCCGGCTGCCCGTGGAGAGACAGCGTCGCGAGCCGTCCGTCGGCCCGGTCCAGGTGGACCGGGCCGCAGCTGGTGTCCATGCGCACCGCGGTCAGACCCGGCCCGGCGGACCGCGAGCGCCGCACCGGCACGTCCAGCCGGTCCGCGAGCCACATGGCCAGCAGCTCGCAGCTCGGGTTGAACTCCTCGCCCTCCACCTCGACGGACCGGACCTCGCAGGTCACCTGGTCGAGGGCGGCGGCCAGCATCGAACGCCACGGAGTGATCCGGGTCCACGCCAGGTCGGTGTCGCCCGGGGTGTACGCCTCGGCCCGCGCCGCCAGTTCGCGTACCGGCTCCTCGCAGGCGTAGGCGTCGGTGACCCTGCGCTGCGCCAGGGCGCCCAGCGGGTCCTTGGCGGGGTCCAGCGGGCCGTTCACCGGCCACCAGACGACGACCGGCGCGTCCGGCAGCAGCAGCGGCAGCACCACGGACTGGGCGTGGTCGCACACCTCGCCGTACAGCCGCAGCACCACCGTCTCGCCGGTGCCGGCCTCCGCGCCGACCCGCACCTCGGCGTCCAGCCGCGAGGACGTGCGGTCGCGCAGGGTGCGCGAGACGCGCCGGATGACCACCAGGGTGCGCGAGGGGTGCTCGCGCGAGGCGTCGCCGGCGGCCTTGAGGGCGTCGTAGGCGTTCTCCTCGTCGGTGACGATGACGAGGGTGAGCACCATGCCGACGGCCGGCGTGCCGATCGACCGGCGGCCCTCCACCAGCGCCTTGTTGATCTTTCCTGCCGTGGTGTCGGTCAGGTCCATCTTCATGGCCGGCGCCAGCTCCGTCCGTCTCGTGCGAGCATCTCGTCCGCCTCGGCGGGGCCCCACGTCCCGGACGCGTACTGCGCGGGCTTGCCGTGCTGGTCCCAGTACTCCTCGATCGGGTCGAGGATCTTCCAGGACAGCTCGACCTCCTCGGTGCGCGGGAAGAGGTTGGAGTCGCCCAGCAGCACGTCCAGGATGAGGCGCTCGTACGCCTCCGGGCTGGACTCGGTGAAGGACTCGCCGTAGGCGAAGTCCATCGACACGTCCCGGATCTCCATGGACGTGCCCGGCACCTTCGAGCCGAAGCGCACGGTGACGCCCTCGTCGGGCTGCACCCGGATGACGACCGCGTTCTGGCCCAGCTCCTCGGTCGCCGTGGTGTCGAAGGGGGAGTGCGGGGCCCGCTGGAAGACCACCGCGATCTCGGTGACCCGGCGGCCCAGCCGCTTGCCGGTGCGCAGGTAGAAGGGGACGCCCGCCCAGCGGCGGTTGTCGATCTCCAGTTTCACCGCGGCGTAGGTGTCGGTCTTCGACTTCTTGTCGATGCCGTCCTCTTCGAGGTAGCCGATGACCTTCTCGCCGCCCTGCCAGCCGGCCGCGTACTGGCCGCGCACGGTGGCACGGCCGAGGTCCTTGGGCAGCCGGACCGCGCCCAGCACCTTCTCCTTCTCCGCGGCCAGCGCGTCCGCGCCGAAGGAGGACGGCTCCTCCATCGCGGTCAGCGCCATCAGCTGGAGCAGGTGGTTCTGGATGACGTCCCGGGCCGCGCCGATGCCGTCGTAGTACCCGGCCCGGCCGCCGATGCCGATGTCCTCGGCCATGGTGATCTGCACATGGTCCACGAAGGACCGGTTCCAGATCGGCTCGAACATGGTGTTGGCGAAGCGCAGCGCCAGGATGTTCTGGACGGTCTCCTTGCCCAGGTAGTGGTCGATGCGGAAGACCTGCTCCGGGGCGAAGACCTCGTGCACGACCGTGTTCAGCTCCTCGGCCGACTCCAGGTCGTGGCCGAAGGGCTTCTCGATGACCGCGCGCCGCCAGGAACCACCGGTCTGCTCGGCCAGGTGGTGCTTCTTGAGCTGCTGGATGACGACCGGGAAGGACTTGGGCGGCACGGACAGGTAGAAGGCGAAGTTGCCGCCGGTGCCCTGCGCCTTGTCCAGCTCCTCGATCGTGCCGCGCAGCCGCTCGAACGCGTCGTCGTCGTCGAAGGTGCCCTGCACGAAGCGCATCCCCTGGCTGAGCTGCTGCCAGACCTCCTCGCGGAAGGGCGTGCGCGAGTGCTCCTCGACGGCGTCGTGCACGACCTGGGCGAAGTCCTCGTGCTCCCAGTCGCGGCGGGCGAAGCCGACCAGCGAGAAGCCCGGCGGCAGCAGACCCCGGTTGGCGAGGTCGTACACGGCCGGCATCAGCTTCTTGCGGGACAGGTCGCCCGTGACGCCGAAGATGACCAGGCCCGACGGCCCCGCGATACGCGGGAGCCGTCGGTCCGCGGGGTCACGGAGCGGGTTCGCTCCGGTACCGGAAAGAGGTGACAAGACCTCAGCCCTCCGCGGGGGAGAGGCGCTCCAGCTCCGCCTCGGTCGACTTGAGCAGGTCGTTCCAGGAGGACTCGAACTTCTCCACGCCCTCGTCCTCCAGGACCTGGACCACCTCGTCGTAGGAGATCCCGATCCCCTCCAGCGCGTCGAGGTCGGCACGGGCCTGCTCGTAGGTGCCGCGCACCGCGTCACCGCGGATCTCGCCGTGGTCCTCGGCGGCCTCCAGGGTGGACTCCGGCATGGTGTTCACCGTGTTCGGCGCCACCAGCTCCTCGACGTACATGGTGTCCTTGTACGCCTTGTCCTTCACCCCGGTGGAGGCCCACAGCGGACGCTGCTTGTTCGCGCCCGCCTTCTCCAGCGCGTTCCAGCGGTCCGAGGAGAAGACCTCCTCGTAGGCCTGGTAGGCGAGGCGGGCGTTGGCCACGCCGGCCTTGCCGCGCAGCGCCTTGGCCGCGTCGGTGCCCATCTCGTCGATCCGCCGGTCGATCTCGGTGTCCACGCGGGACACGAAGAAGGACGCCACCGAGTGGATCTCGGAGAGGTCCAGGCCGCGCTCCTTGGCCTTCTCCAGGCCGGTCAGGTAGGCGTCCATGACCGCGCGGTAGCGCTCCAGGGAGAAGATCAGCGTGACGTTGACGCTGATGCCGTTGCCGATGGTCTCGGCGATGCCCGGCAGGCCCGCCCGGGTCGCCGGGATCTTGATGAGGGTGTTGGGGCGGTCCACCAGCCAGGCCAGCTGCCGGGCCTCGGCGACCGTCGCCTTGGTGTTGTGCGCCAGGCGCGGGTCGACCTCGATGGAGACCCGGCCGTCCTGGCCGCCGGTGGCGTCGAAGACCGGGCGCAGGATGTCGGCGGCGTCGCGGACGTCCGCCGTGGTGATCATGCGGATGGCCTCTTCGACGGTGACCCGGCGGGCGGCGAGGTCGGAGACCTGCTGGTCGTACCCGTCGCCCTGCGAGATCGCCTTCTGGAAGATCGTCGGGTTGGTGGTGACGCCCACGACGTGCTGCTGGTCGATCAGCTCGGCGAGGTTGCCGGACGTGATCCGCTTGCGCGACAGGTCGTCCAGCCAGATCGCGACGCCTTCATCGGAGAGGCGCTTGAGTGCGTCTGTCATGGAAAATGCATCTCCTACGTGTCGTATGTGAGCGTCAGCGCTGGGCGGCGGTGAGCGATTCCCGGGCCTTGGCGACCACGTTCTCGGCGGTGAAGCCGAACTCGCGGAACAGCACCTTGGCGTCGGCCGAAGCACCGAAGTGCTCCAGGGAGACGATGCGTCCGGCGTCCCCGACGTACTTGTGCCAGGTCAGCCCGACACCCGCCTCGACCGCGACACGGGCCCGCACGGCCGGGGGCAGGACGCTGTCCCGGTACCCCTGGTCCTGCTCCTCGAACCACTCGACGCACGGCATGGACACCACGCGGGTGGGCACGCCCTCGGCCTGCAGCGCCTCGCGCGCCTCGACCGCCACATGCACCTCGGAACCGGTGGCGATCAGGATCAGCTGCGGCTCGCCGCCCTCGGCCTCGAACAGGACATAGCCGCCGCGCGCGGTGTCGTCGTCCGGCTCGTACGTCGGCACGCCCTGGCGGGTGAGCGCGAGGCCGTGCGGGGCGCCCTTGCCGAACTCCTTGGTCCAGCGGCGCTGGATCTCGGCCCAGGCGATCGCGGTCTCGTTGGCGTCGGCGGGGCGGACGATGTTCAGGCCCGGGATGGCGCGCAGCGAGGCCAGGTGCTCGACCGGCTGGTGGGTGGGGCCGTCCTCGCCCAGGCCGATGGAGTCGTGCGTCCACACGAACGTCACCGGCAGGTGCATCAGGGCGGACAGGCGCACCGCGTTGCGCATGTAGTCGGAGAACACCAGGAAGGTGCCGCCGTACACGCGCGTGTTGCCGTGCAGCGTGATGCCGTTCAGCTCGGCGCCCATCGAGTGCTCGCGGATGCCGAAGTGGATGGTGCGCCCGTAGGGGTCCGCTTCCGGCAGCGGGTTGCCCTCGGGGAGGAACGACGAGGTCTTGTCGATGGTGGTGTTGTTGGAGCCGGCCAGGTCGGCCGAGCCGCCCCACAGCTCGGGCAGCACCTCGCCGAGCGCCTGGAGCACCTTGCCGGAGGCCGCGCGGGTCGCCACGCTCTTGCCCGCCTCGAAGACCGGGATCTTCTCGGCCCAGCCGGCGGGCAGCTCGGCGGCGGCGATGCGGTCGAACTCGGCGGCCCGCTCCGTGTTGGCCGCGCGCCACGCCTGGAAGGTCTTCTCCCACTCGTCCCGCGCCTGCCGGCCGCGCTCCAGCGCCTGCCGGGTGTGGCCGATGACCTCGTCGGAGACGGCGAAGTGCTGGTCCGGGTCGAAGCCGAGGACGCGCTTGGTGGCCGCGACCTCGTCCTCGCCGAGCGCCGAGCCGTGCGCGGCCTCGGTGTTCTGGGCGTGCGGGGCGGGCCAGGCGATGATCGAGCGCATCGCGATGAAGGACGGGCGGTCGGTGACCGCCTTGGCCGCCTGGATCGCGGCGTAGATCGCCTGCGGGTCCAGGTCGCCGTCCGCCTTGGCCTCCACGCGCTGCACGTGCCAGCCGTAGGCCTCGTACCGCTTGGCGGTGTCCTCGGAGACGGCCGTCTCGGTGTCGCCCTCGATCGAGATGTGGTTGTCGTCCCACAGCAGGATCAGGTTGCCGAGCTTCTGGTGGCCGGCCATCGAGGACGCCTCGGCCGAGATGCCCTCCTGCAGGCAGCCGTCACCGGCGACGCAGTAGATGTAGTGGTCGAACGGGGACTCGCCCTGCGGGGCCTCCGGGTCGAACAGGCCGCGCTCGTAGCGGGCGGCCATCGCCATGCCCACCGCGTTGGCCACACCCTGGCCGAGCGGGCCGGTGGTGGTCTCCACCCCGACCGTGTGCCCGTACTCCGGGTGACCGGGGGTCTTGGAGCCCCAGGTGCGGAAGGACTCCAGGTCGGCCAGTTCCAGGCCGAAACCGGCCAGGTACAGCTGGGTGTAGAGAGTCAGGGAGGAGTGGCCGGCGGACAGCACGAAACGGTCGCGCCCCACCCACTGCGGATCGGCCGGGTCGTGCCGCATCACCTTCTGGAACAGGGTGTAGGCGGCAGGAGCCAGGCTCATCGCCGTACCGGGATGGCCGTTTCCGACCTTCTGTACGGCATCGGCGGCCAGGACACGCGCGGTGTCCACCGCGCGCTGGTCCAACTCGGTCCACTCGAGGTCTGTGGTGGTCGGCTTGGTGCTCACCCTGGTTCAGGGCTCCTCTCCACATGTCGGATGCCGGAACACGTGCCCGCGCACCGGCTGCCGGCGTACTCGCGTCGGCCGGCCGTTGTTGAGCCTACCCCCGGGAAGACGTGCGTTTTTTCGAGTCATTCAAGACTGCCGGGAGTCCACGGAATCCGCCTGTCGACTGGCCGGGAGGCCCATTCGGCAAGTGAATGCGCGACCGCTCATCCGATCGCTCGAACGAGCCCCCGCGCGCCCGTCCGAACACCCCGCGCGCCTGCCCTCCGGGCCTCGCGCGGGGGGTGCCGTCAACACGACCCCACCCCCGCGAATGTCCGGGTCTGGGCAACGTCTACAGTGGCGTGGTACGCGCGAGCCCTTACCCTGCGTTCACAGGGCAGGGCTCGCTGGGAGTCTCTGTCAGGGGTGTGCGTGACGGCCGTCGAATCCCGTCCAGCGGGACTACTCGGTGCAGGCCAGGGCCCGAGCCACCGGCCGTTCGGGGCCCGTGTCAAGGCGTTCGTGGCGCTGACCAAGCCGCGGATCATCGAGCTGCTGCTGATCACCACCGTTCCGGTGATGTTCCTGGCGCAGCAGGGGGTGCCCAGCCTCAAGCTGGTGCTGCTCACCTGTGTCGGCGGCTACCTGTCGGCGGGCGGCGCCAACGCGCTCAACATGTACATCGACCGCGACATAGACGCGCTCATGGACCGCACCTCGCAGCGCCCGCTGGTGACCGGCATGGTCGACCCGCGCGAGTGCCTCGCCTTCGGCATCGGCCTCGCGGTCGTCTCCACGCTGCTGTTCGGCCTCACCGTCAACTGGCTGTCGGCGTGGCTGTCGCTCGGAGCGCTCCTCTTCTACGTCGTCGTCTACACGATGATCCTCAAGCGGCGCACGTCGCAGAACATCGTGTGGGGCGGCATCGCCGGCTGCCTGCCGGTGCTGATCGGCTGGTCCTCGGTCACCGACTCCATGTCGTGGGCGCCGGTCGTGCTCTTCCTCGTCATGTTCTTCTGGACGCCGCCGCACTACTGGCCGCTGTCCATGAAGGTCAAGGAGGACTACGCGCGCGTGGGCGTGCCGATGCTCCCGGTCGTCGCCTCCAACAAGGTGGTCGCCCGGCAGATCGTGATCTACAGCTGGGTGATGGTCGCCGTCTCGCTGCTGCTGACCCCGCTGGGCTACACCGGCTGGTTCTACACCGTGGTCGCCCTGGCGGCCGGCGGCTTCTGGCTGTGGGAGGCGCACGGGCTGCAGAACCGCGCCAAGGCCGAGGTGACGGGTACCAAGCTCAAGGAGATGCGGCTGTTCCACTGGTCGATCACCTATGTGTCGATCCTGTTCGTCGCGGTGGCGGTGGACCCCTTCCTGCGGTAGACCGCCTGTATTTCGTCTGTACTCGTCTTGCACTCGTCGACGGGCGGGGCGCGTGGTCAAGGCCACGCACCCCGCCCGTCGCCGTCGGGGCTACTCGTGGGTAGTCTCCTGGCCATGGCAGACACGCAGCAGGTTGACCCCAAGGCCGAGCGCAAGGCGAGCCGCCTGGCCCAGCGCATCGGCTCGTTCGCCAAGGCCCACGGCGGGGCCGGGGGACAGGTCGCGTACCTCGGGGAGCGCGGCGCCCGGATCGTCCTCGTCGGCGAGGACGGAGCCTGGGGCGACATCGTGGCCCCCACCTACGCCATCGCCGAGCAGGCGGTGGCGAAGTCCGGGATCACCGTCCACGAGTCCTTCGACGGCGAGTTCGCCGCCAAGGTGCGCACCGGCCCCTACGAGTGGAGCCGGATGGCGGGCATCCAGGTCGGCGGCCCGAGCAACACCTGACGGCCGGTGCACCCGTTAGGCCCCTGGAGAAGCGGTCCGCCCACGGGGAGCACCGGATGATCGAGACGCCGTCCCTCGTGGACCAGTACTGCCACGGCGTACTGCGGACCGAGCTGGGCCTCGCCACCTTCGAGGCCCAGCTGGCCCGGACCGAGGGCCCGCCCGCGCCCGGCACCACCCTCTTCGACACCCAGACCGGTTTCGCCGTACGCCGCTGGTGCCCGCCGCTGCTCGGCCTGGAGCCGCACTGCCCGCCCGCGCGCTATCTGGCCCGGCGGCGCGAACTGGGCGCCCTGGAGGCCGGCCGCAGGCTGCTGCGGGGCAGCGGCGTCACCGCCTACCTCGTCGACACCGGGCTGCCCGGGGATCTCACCGGACCGGAGGAGATGGCCGCGGCGGGAGACGCCGACGCGCACGAGACCGTGCGCCTGGAACCCCTGGCCGAGCAGGTCGCGGACACCTCCGGCACCGTCGGTTCCTTCCTCGCCAACCTCGCCGAGTCGGTGCACGGTGCCGCCGCGCACGCCGTCGCCTTCACCACGGTGGCGGGGGCGCGGCACGGCCTGGCGCTCGCCCCCGAACCGCCCGACACCGCTCAGGTGCGGGGCGCGGCGGGCCGCTGGCTGGCCCGGCGGGAGGTCGGCGGCGAACTGGCCGACCCGGTGCTGCTGCGCCATCTGCTGTGGACGGCGGTGGCCTCCGGGCGCCCGCTCCAGCTGCACGCGGGGCTCGGCGAGCCGGGCGCGCACGCCGGGCGCACCGATCCGGCGCTGCTGACGGACTTCGTCCGGGCAACCGCGGGCCTCGGCACGGATCTGGTGCTGCTGCACGGCTATCCGTACCACCGCCACGCCGCCCATCTCGCCGGTGTCTTCCCGCATGTGTACGCCGACGCGGGCGCGGCCCTGGTGCGCACCGGCGCCCGGGCCGCCGCGGTCCTGGCCGAGGTGCTGGAACTGGCCCCCTTCGGCAAGGTCCTCTTCTCCAGCGGCGGTCGCGCGCTGCCCGAGCTGCACGTGGTGGGGGCCCTGCTGTTCCGGGAGGCGCTGGACCGGCTGCTCGGGGGCTGGGTCGCGCAGGACGCCTGGTCGGCGCGGGACGCCGAGCGGGTGGCCCAGATGGTGGCGGCGGGCAACGCGCGGCGGGTGTACGGGCTCGGCTGAGCCGGCCGGGGACTCCGGGCGCCAGGCCCCGAGTCCCCGGTACGCCTACGCCTTCGTCAGGGTCGCCTCGGCGGACGGTTCCGGCAGCTCGGCCACCGCCGCGGGGTCTCCGGGCCGCTCGCGCAGCGACAGCAGGACCCGCAGCACCGCGATCCACACCAGGCAGGAGCCGAGCATGTGCGCGGCCACCATGGCCTCGGGGAGGTGCGTGAAGTACTGGACGTACCCGATGACGCCTTGCAGCAGCAGGACGACGAACAGGTCCCGGGTGCGGTGCAGCGGGCCCTTCGGCGCGTCGACGGCCTTGAGGACGAACCACAGGGCGAACGTCAGCGTCACCACGATCCACGCGAGCACCGCGTGCAGCTTGGCCACCGTCTCCCAGTCGATCGGGATCCGCGCCACGTCCTTGGAGTCGCCCGCGTGCGGTCCCGCCCCGGTCACCACCGTGCCCACCGCGATCAGCAGCACGCTCGCGGCCACCAGGAACCACACCAGCTGCTGCACCGCCTTGCCGACCAGCGGGCGCGGCGCCGCGTCGCCCTCGCGGGTGCGCTGCCACGTCACCGCGGCGACCGTGATCAGCGCGGTGGACAGCAGGAAGTGGGCCGCGACGGTGTACGGGTTCAGGCCCACCAGGACGACGATGCCGCCGAGCACCGCGTTGCCCATGACGATCCAGAACTGCGCCCAGCCCAGCCGGGTCAGGCCGCGCCGCCACGGCTTCTGCGCGCGCGCGGCGATGATCGCCCAGCCGACGGCGGCGCACAGCACGTACGTCAGCATGCGGTTGCCGAACTCGATCGCCCCGTGGAAGCCCATCGCCCGCGTGGTGGTCAGCGAGTCGTCGGTGCAGGTGGGCCAGGTCGGGCAGCCGAGGCCCGAGCCGGTCAGGCGGACGGCGCCGCCGGTCACGACGATGACGACCGCCATGACGAGCGCGGCGAGGGCCGCCCGCCGCACGGTCCGCGGCTGCGGCGTCCAGCGGTCGGCGATGAAGGCGAGGGGATTGCGCGCGGCGGCCACGGCGTCGGCGCGGGTCAGGTTCGGCACGCCCTCCATCGTAGGCCGCCGCTTGTGCACCGTTTCACGAGGGTCCCGTGGGATGTCTTTCACACCCGGTCCGCGAGGCGGCGCCGGCGGCTCGCTCCCGCTACTCCCAGCGGAAGAACCGGCCGGCCGCCGCCAGCCCCACGACCGCCCACACGGCGAGGATGCCGAGATCGGCCCAGGGCGTCCCGGCGCCGTGCTGGAGCACGTCCCGCAGGCCGTCGGAGAGCGCGGAGATCGGCAGCAGGGCGAGCACGTGCTGTCCGGCCGGGCCGAACTTCTCCAGCGGCACGATCACCCCGCCGCCGACCAGCAGCAGCAGGAACACCAGATTGGCGGCGGCCAGCGTGGCCTCGGCCTTCAGGGTGCCGGCCATCAGCAGGCCGAGCCCGGAGAAGGCGGCGGTGCCGACGACGAGCAGCAGGAGCACGGCGAGCGGGTTGCCGTGCGGCGACCAGCCGAGGGCGAGGGCGATCACGGCCAGCAGGATCACCTGGAGAACCTCGGTGACCAGCACCGACGCCGTCTTGGCGGCCATCAGGCCCCAGCGCGGCAGCGGCGAGGCGGCGAGCCGCTTCAGCACGCCGTAGCGGCGCTCGAAGCCGGTCGCGATGGCCTGCCCGGTGAACGCCGTCGACAGCACGGCCAGCGCCAGGACGCCCGGCGCGAGGAAGTCGACCGCCCTGCCCTTGCCGGTGTCCACGATGTCCACCGAGCTGAACAGCACGAGCAGCAGGGTCGGGATGACCACGGTCAGCAGCAGCTGCTCGCCGTTGCGCAGCAGCATCTTCGTCTCCAGGGCCGCCTGCGCCCCGATCATGCGGGGCAGCGGTGCCGCCCCCGGCTTCGGGGCGTAGGTGCCCGGGGCGGTGGTCATGAGCGCAGCTCCTTGCCGGTCAGCTCCAGGAAGACGTCTTCGAGCGTGTGCCGCTCCACCGAGATCCGGTCCGGCATCACCCCGTGCTGGGCGCACCAGGACGTCACCGTGGCGAGCAGCTGCGGGTCGACCTTGCCGGTCACCCGGTAGGCGCCCGGCGTCAGCTCGGCCGCGGAGGAGTCCGCCGGCAGCGCCTTGAGCAGGGAGGCGACGTCGAGGCCCGGGCGGCCGGCGAAGCGCAGGGTGTTCTCGGCGCCGCCGCGGCACAGCTCCTCGGGCGAGCCGTGGGCGATGACCCGGCCGGCGTCGATGATCGCCACGTCGTCGGCGAGCTGCTCGGCCTCGTCCATGAAGTGGGTGGTGAGGATCACGGACACGCCGTCGGCGCGCAGGTCGCGCACCAGGTCCCAGGTGGCCCGGCGGGCCTGCGGGTCGAGTCCGGCGGTCGGCTCGTCGAGGAAGACCAGCTCGGGGCGGCCCACGACCGCCATGGCGAGCGCGAGGCGCTGCTGCTGGCCGCCGGAGAGCCGGCGGTAGCCCGTGCGACCGCAGCCGCCCAGGCCCAGCCGTTCGATCAGGGCGTCCACGTCCAGGGGGTGGGCGTGCAGCTTGGCGACGTGCCGCAGCATCTCGTCCGCGCGGGCACCGGAGTACACGCCTCCGGACTGGAGCATCACGCCGATCCGGGGCCGCAGCTCGGCGGACTGGCGCACCGGGTCGAGGCCGAGGACGCGCACCGTGCCGGAGTCCGGCCCGCGGTACCCCTCGCAGGTCTCGACCGTGGTCGTCTTGCCCGCGCCGTTGGGTCCGAGCACGGCGGTCACGCCCGCCCGGGCCACCAGGTCGAGGCCGTCCACCGCGGTCTTCGTGCCGTACCGCTTCACCAGGGCCTGGACCTGGACCACAGGCTTGTCTCGCATGGTTGAAGAGTCTAGGGAGGCGGCGCGGGGTTCAGACGCGGGGGTGCGCCATGTCCTCCTCGCGGGGGCGGTGCAGCGGCAGCCACCGTTCGGCGTACGCGACCGCGTCGGCCACCGGGAACAGCCGGGCGTCGGCCGCGCCGGCCCGCCCGCGCACGACGGGGGCGGTCCCGTTCGAAGTCGTGGCCCAGCTCGTCGAACCGCTCGGAGGTGATCGACACCTCCGTCACCACCTCCCAGCCGTCCGGGCCCGGCCTGCCCACCCGCACGCGGGGCGACGGTATGCGGTACTCGGCCAGGTGGAAGCAGGTGCAGGAGCCGTACCCGGCGCCCAGCAGGAGGACCCGCGCGCCCGCGGCCTCCAGCCGGGCCAGCGGGCTGCGCTCGCCCAGCCGGCAGTCGGTGGCGTGGCCGTCGACGAGGTCCCCCGCGCGCGGGCCGATCGCCGCGAACGAGGTCTGCGGGTGGACGCTGCGCCGGGCGCCCGGCCAGGTGCGGACCGTCTCCGGGACGACGCCGACCCCGCGCGCGGGGGTGGTGGCGGGGTCGTAGGCGGGCATGGTGGCCCGGATGGTGTCCCACCACGCGGCGGGCACCGGGGGCGCGCTCCACAGGGCCGGGTCGGACAGGTCGCCGGTCTGCGCGGGGACCACGAGCGTGCCGTCCGGGCCGAGGGCGTCGAGCAGGGCGTGGACGACCGTCACGGCGCCGCCGCACACCCATCCGAGTGAGCTGAGCGAGGAGTGCGCGAGGAGGGTCTCGCCGGGCCGCACACCGAGCGCGCGCAGCTCCTCGGCGAGCGTGTCCCGGGTCACAAGAGGGCCGGTCGGAGGGGGTGTGGGCATGGTTCGGCAGTGTGGCGCACCACCCTCGCGGGCGCCACCTGTTTGATCGATCGGAGATCGTTTCCGCAGGTCGGATTAGGTTTACCTAAGTGACGCAGGGCACCGTCCACCCGGAGCAAGGGCGCTTGTCAGGCTCCGCCGAATTACGCAACAATGGTGTTGTGAAAAACGTCGGCGAGGCTCGGGAGACCCGTACGGGGACCCCGCAGGAGGAGATCGCGACCGGTGAGCGCTCCACGCGCAACCGGGTCGTGCGGTCCATCCTGGACCACGGCCCGTCGACCGTCGCCGAGCTGGCCGGGCGGCTGGGCCTCACCCAGGCCGCCGTGCGGCGCCATCTGGACGCGCTGGCGGCCGACGAGGTCGTCGAGGCGCGCGAGCGGCGGGTGTACGGCGCGCGCACGCGCGGGCGGCCCGCCAAGGTGTTCGCCCTGACCGACTGCGGCCGGGACGCCTTCGACCAGTCGTACGACAAGCTCGCCGCCGACGCGATGCGCTGGATCGCCGAGCGGGAGGGCGGTCCCGAGGCGGTCGCCGCCTTCGCCCGGGCCCGGATCGCCGCGCAGGCGCGCGCGTACCGCCGGGCGATCGAGGCGGCCGGACCCGACGGACGCGCCGAAGCGCTGGCCAAGGCCCTGAGCATGGACGGGTACGCTGCTACGGCGCGCAGCGCGCCCCTCCCGCACCAGGGTGAGCAGCTCTGTCAGCACCACTGCCCGGTCGCCCACGTCGCGGAACAGTTCCCGCAGCTGTGCGAGGCGGAGACCGAGATCTTCGCCGAGCTGCTGGGTACCCACGTCCAGCGACTGGCGACCATCGCCCACGGCGACGGCGTCTGCACGACGTTCATCCCCAAGATTTCCACTGACGCATCTGCTAGCACGGCCGGGAGGAACCCCGCATGACTCTCCCCACGGAGACTGCCCACCCCGAACTCGAGGGCCTGGGCAAGTACGAATACGGCTGGGCCGACTCCGACGAGGCCGGTGCCTCCGCCAAGCGCGGCCTGAACGAGGACGTGGTCCGGGACATCTCGGCGAAGAAGAACGAGCCGGAGTGGATGACCAAGCTCCGCCTCAAGGGCCTGCGCCTGTTCGAGAAGAAGCCCATGCCGAACTGGGGCTCGGACCTGTCGGGGATCGACTTCGACAACATCAAGTACTTCGTGCGCTCCACGGAGAAGCAGGCGGAGTCCTGGGAGGACCTGCCCGAGGACATCAAGAACACCTACGACAAGCTGGGCATCCCGGAGGCCGAGAAGCAGCGCCTGGTCGCCGGCGTGGCCGCCCAGTACGAGTCGGAGGTCGTCTACCACCAGATCCGCGAGGACCTGGAGGAGCAGGGCGTCATCTTCCTGGACACGGACACCGCCCTCAAGGAGCACCCGGAGCTCTTCAAGGAGTACTTCGGCACGGTGATCCCGGTCGGCGACAACAAGTTCGCCTCCCTGAACACCGCCGTGTGGTCGGGCGGCTCCTTCATCTACGTCCCGCCGGGCGTCCACGTGGAGATCCCGCTCCAGGCCTACTTCCGCATCAACACGGAGAACATGGGCCAGTTCGAGCGGACCCTGATCATCGTCGACGAGGGCGCCTACGTGCACTACGTCGAGGGCTGCACCGCGCCGATCTACAAGTCGGACTCGCTGCACTCCGCGGTCGTCGAGATCATCGTCAAGAAGAACGCCCGCTGCCGCTACACGACCATCCAGAACTGGTCGAACAACGTCTACAACCTGGTCACCAAGCGCGCCGTCGCCTACGAGGGCGCGACCATGGAGTGGATCGACGGCAACATCGGCTCCAAGGTGACGATGAAGTACCCGGCCGTCTACCTGATGGGCGAGCACGCCAAGGGCGAGACCCTGTCCATCGCCTTCGCGGGCGAGGGCCAGCACCAGGACGCCGGTTCCAAGATGGTCCACATGGCGCCGAACACCTCGTCCAACATCGTCTCCAAGTCGGTGGCGCGCGGCGGCGGCCGCACCTCGTACCGCGGCCTGGTCGAGATCGGCGAGGGCGCCGCGGGCTCCAAGTCCAACGTGCTCTGCGACGCGCTGCTCGTGGACACCATCTCCCGTTCCGACACCTACCCCTACGTGGACGTCCGCGAGGACGACGTGTCCATGGGCCACGAGGCGACCGTCTCCAAGGTCTCCGAGGACCAGCTCTTCTACCTGATGAGCCGCGGCCTGTCCGAGTTCGAGGCGATGGCGATGATCGTGCGCGGCTTCGTCGAGCCGATCGCCAAGGAACTCCCCATGGAGTACGCGCTGGAGCTGAACCGGCTGATCGAGCTGCAGATGGAAGGCGCGGTCGGCTGACGCCCGCCCGCCCGGACAGCCAGCGAACACCGACGTAGGAAGAGAGCAGACCGACAGCCATGGCTGAGGCCCAGAACATCCCGGTGGGGTCCACCACCGCCGGCCAGATCGCGGTCGCCGCGGAGTCGACCGTCGCCACGCGCATGAGCGCGCCCCCGTCCTTCGACGTGGCGGACTTCCCGGTCCCGCACGGCCGCGAGGAGGAGTGGCGGTTCACCCCGCTGGAGCGCCTGCGCGGGCTGCACGACGGCACCGCGACCGCCAGCGGCGGCGTGAAGGTGGCCGTGCAGGCCCCCGAGGGCGTGACCGTGGAGAGCGTCGGCCGTGACGACGCGCGGCTCGGCCGCGCGGGTATGCCGGTGGACCGGGTCGCCGCCCAGGCGTACTCCGCCTTCGAGCTGGCCTCCGTCGTGACCGTCCCCAAGGAGACCGTCCTCGCCGAGCCGATCCGCATCGCGGTGCACGGCGACGGCGGGGTCGCCTACGGCCACCAGATCATCGAGCTGGGCGCGTTCGCCGAGGCCGTCGTCGTCATCGACCACACCGGTGACGCGGTCGTCGCCGCCAACGTCGACTACCTGCTGGGCGACGGCGCCAAGCTCACCGTCGTCTCCGTGCAGGACTGGGACGACAAGGCCGTGCACGTGGGCCAGCACAACGCGCTGGTCGGCCGGGACGCCTCCTTCAAGTCGGTCGTCGTCACCTTCGGCGGCGACCTGGTCCGGCTGCACCCGCGCGTGACATACGCCGGCCCCGGCGGCGAGGTCGAGATGTTCGGCCTGTACTTCACCGACACGGGCCAGCACCAGGAGCACCGGCTCTTCGTCGACCACGACGCCCCGCACTGCAAGTCGAACGTCGTCTACAAGGGCGCGCTCCAGGGCGAGGCCGCGCACGCCGTGTGGATCGGCGACGTGCTCATCGAGGCCCGCGCCGAGGGCACCGACACCTACGAGATGAACCGCAACCTGGTGCTCACCGACGGCGCCCGGGTCGACTCCGTGCCGAACCTGGAGATCGAGACCGGTGAGATCGTCGGCGCCGGCCACGCCTCCGCCACCGGCCGCTTCGACGACGAGCAGCTGTTCTACCTGATGGCCCGCGGCATCCCGGAGCACGAGGCCCGCCGCCTCGTGGTCCGCGGCTTCTTCGCCGAACTGGTCCAGCAGATCGGTGTCAAGGACATCGAGGAGCGCCTGCTCGCCAAGATCGAGGAGGAGCTGGAGGCGTCGGTCGCATGAGCCCCGCATTCGTCCGTGTGTGCGGGCTGAGCGAGCTGGAGGAGGACACCCCGAAACGGGTGGAACTCGACGGCACGCCTCTGTCCGTGGTGCACACCGAGGGCGAGGTGTTCGCGATCCACGACATCTGCTCGCACGCGAACGTCTCGCTCGCCGAGGGCGAGGTCGACGACTGTCACATCGAGTGCTGGCTGCACGGCTCGCGCTTCGACCTCCGCTCCGGCAAGCCCGACAGTCTTCCGGCGACGCGTCCCGTCCCCGTATACCCCGTAAAGATCGAAGGGGACGACGTGCTCGTCTCCCTCTCCCAGGAGTCCTGAGGCACCCATGGCAACGCTTGAAATCCGAGACCTGCACGTCACCGTCGAGGCCGACAACGCCACGAAGGAGATCCTCAAGGGCGTCGACCTCACCGTGAAGCAGGGCGAGACGCACGCCATCATGGGCCCCAACGGCTCCGGCAAGTCGACCCTCGCCTACTCGCTCGCGGGTCACCCGAAGTACACGATCACCGGCGGCACCGTCACCCTGGACGGCGAGGACGTCCTGGAGATGTCCGTCGACGAGCGCGCCCGCGCCGGCCTGTTCCTGGCGATGCAGTACCCGGTCGAGGTCCCCGGCGTCTCGGTCTCCAACTTCCTGCGCACCTCCGCCACCGCCATCCGCGGCGAGGCCCCCAAGCTGCGCACCTGGGTGAAGGAGGTCAAGGAGACCATGGAGCGGCTCCACATGGACCCCTCCTTCGCCGAGCGCAACGTCAACGAGGGCTTCTCCGGCGGTGAGAAGAAGCGCCACGAGATCCTCCAGCTGGAGCTGCTCAAGCCGAAGGTCGCCATCCTCGACGAGACGGACTCCGGCCTGGACGTCGACGCCCTGCGGATCGTCTCCGAGGGCGTGAACCGGGTCCGCGAGACCGGTGAGGTCGGCACCCTGCTGATCACGCACTACACGCGCATCCTGCGCTACATCAAGCCCGACTACGTGCACGTCTTCTCCGGCGGTCGCATCGTCGAGTCCGGCGGCGCCGAACTCGCCGACAAGCTGGAGAACGAGGGCTACGAGGCATACGTGAAGGGTGGCGCATCCGCGTGACACAGCTGCCGGGCCTCCTCGACACCGAGGCGATCCGCAAGGACTTCCCCGTGCTGGACCGGCTGGTCCACGACGGCAGGAAGCTCGTGTACCTGGACAACGCGGCGACCTCGCAGACCCCGCGCCAGGTGCTCGACGTGCTCTCCGAGTACTACGAACAGCACAACGCCAACGTCCACCGCGGCGTGCACGTGCTCGCCGAGGAGGCCACGGCGCTGTACGAGGGCGCGCGTGACAAGGTCGCCGAGTTCATCAACGCGCCCAGCCGCGACGAGGTGATCTTCACCAAGAACGCCTCCGAGTCGCTGAACCTCGTGGCGAACATGCTCGGCTGGGCCGACGAGCCCTACCGGGTGGACCAGGACACCGAGATCGTCATCACGGAGATGGAGCACCACTCCAACATCGTGCCGTGGCAGCTGCTCGCGCAGCGCACCGGTGCGAAGCTGAAGTGGTTCGGCCTGACCGACGACGGCCGCCTCGACCTGTCGAACATCGAGGAGGTCATCACCGAGAAGACGAAGATCGTCTCCTTCGTGCTGGTCTCCAACATCCTCGGCACCCACAACCCGGTCGAGGCGATAGTCCGCCGCGCCCAGGAGGTCGGCGCCCTGGTCTGCGTCGACGCCTCGCAGGCCGCCCCGCACATGCCGCTGGACGTGCAGGCGCTGCAAGCCGACTTCGTGGCCTTCACCGGCCACAAGATGTGCGGCCCGACCGGCATCGGCGTGCTCTGGGGCCGCCAGGAGCTGCTGGAGGACCTGCCTCCGTTCCTCGGCGGCGGCGAGATGATCGAGACGGTGTCGATGCACTCCTCGACCTACGCCCCCGCCCCGCACAAGTTCGAGGCGGGCACCCCGCCGATCTCCCAGGCCATCGGTCTGGGCGCGGCGATCGACTACCTGAACTCGATCGGGATGGACAAGATCCTCGCCCACGAGCACGCGCTCACCGAGTACGCGGTGAAGCGGCTCGCGGAGGTCCCCGACCTGCGTATCATCGGCCCCACCACGGCCGAGGAGCGCGGCGCCGCGATCTCCTTCACGCTCGGTGACATCCACCCGCACGACGTGGGCCAGGTCCTCGACGAGCAGGGCATCGCGGTCCGGGTCGGCCACCACTGCGCCCGGCCCGTCTGCCTGCGGTACGGAATTCCCGCGACCACGCGAGCGTCGTTCTATCTGTACTCCACGCCGGCCGAGATCGACGCCCTGGTCGACGGCCTGGAGCACGTACGGAACTTCTTCGGATGAGGGGCTGAGGCGTGAAGCTGGACTCCATGTACCAGGAAGTCATCCTGGACCACTACAAGCACCCGCACGGACGGGGCTTGCGGGACGGCGACGCCGAGGTACACCACGTGAACCCGACGTGCGGCGACGAGATCACCCTCCGGGTGAAGTACGCCGGCACGACGGTCGAGGACGTCTCCTACGAGGGACAGGGCTGCTCCATCAGCCAGGCCTCGGCCTCCGTGCTGAACGATCTGCTGGTCGGCAAGGACCTGGCCGACGCGCGGAAGATCCAGGAGACCTTCCTGGAGCTGATGCAGTCCAAGGGGAAGATCGAACCCGACGACGCGATGGAGGAGATCCTGGAGGACGCGGTCGCGTTCGCCGGGGTGTCCAAGTATCCGGCCCGGGTCAAGTGCGCCCTGCTGAGCTGGATGGCCTGGAAGGACGCGACGGCCCAGGCGCTGGACGGCGCCGACGCCGAAAGGAAGACCGCATGAGCGAGACCGTGGAAGTGAAGCCGGCCTCGGAAGAGGAGCTGCGCGAGGCCCTGATGGACGTCGTCGACCCCGAACTGGGCATCGACGTCGTCAACCTGGGCCTCATCTACGGCATCCACGTCGACGACGCGAACATCGCGACCGTCGACATGACCCTGACGTCGGCGGCCTGCCCGCTCACCGACGTCATCGAGGACCAGGCCAGGTCCGCCACGGACGGCCTCGTCAACGAACTGCGCATCAACTGGGTCTGGATGCCGCCGTGGGGCCCCGACAAGATCACGGACGACGGCCGCGAGCAGCTGCGGGCGCTCGGGTTCAACGTCTGAGCACTCGTCGTTGACGCGAAGCGGCGGCACCCGTCCCGGGTGCCGCCGCTCCTGCGTTGTGTACGCCCGTACGCAGCGTTGTGTACGCTCGTACACATGGGATATCTGACGCTGGCCGGCGCCATAGCCGCCGAGGTCGCCGCCACGACGGCGCTGAAGTACAGCGAGGGGTTCAGCAGGCTCTGGCCCTCGCTGCTGACGGCACTGGGATACCTGGTCTCCTTCGCGCTGCTCGCGCAGACGCTGAAGTCGGTGCAGATCGGCACCGCGTACGCGATCTGGTCCGGCATGGGCACCGCCGCCGTCGCCGTGCTCGGCCTGCTGCTGTTCGGGGAGGGGCTCGGCGTGCCGAAGGTCGCCGGCATCCTGCTGATCATCGGGGGAGTGGTGCTCCTCAACCTCGGCGGAGCGACCCACTGATGGCCCGCCGCTACGACCCCGACCGGCGCCGGCGCATCATCGACGCCGCGATCCGCGTGGCCGCGCGGGACGGCCTCGCCGGGCTGAGCCACCGCACGGTCGCCGCCGAGGCCGACGTGCCGCTCGGCTCCACCACGTACCACTTCGCCACCCTGGACGACCTGCTGGTGGCCGCCCTCCGCCAGGCCAGCGAGGGCTTCGCCGGCGTCCTGGCCGCCAGCGGGGTCCTGGCCGACGCGGACGGCGACCTCGCGGCCGGACTCGCCCGGGTCCTCGGCCAGTGGCTGGTCGGCGACCGGCCGGGCACCGAACTGGAGTACGAGCTGTACCTGGCCGCGCTGCGCCGCCCCGCGCTGCGACCCGTGGCCGCCGAATGGGCCGAGCAGACGGCGGCACTGCTCGCCGGACGCACGGACCCGGTCACCGCACGGGCCCTGCTCGCGCTGATGGACGGCATCTGCCTGCAAGTCCTGCTGACCGGAGGTTCGTACGACGAGGAGTACGCCCGCGAGGCGCTGTCCCGGGTGATCCCCCAAGTGCCGCCCGGCACGTGAGACACGGTTCGCTCCCGCACCCCGCCCCACGTTAGGTTTTCCCCATGACCGACACCGCTCCCCGCACCACCGGCGCCGTGGCCGCCGGACTCGCCACGATCGCCGCCGACGGCACCGTCCTCGACACCTGGTTCCCCGCCCCCGAGCTGACGGACGAGCCCGGCCCGGCCGGTACCGAGCGGCTGTCCGCCGAGCGCGCCGCCGAACTGCTCGGCGGCGGCGCGACCGCGGCGACCGGGCCGGACGCCCGCCGCGGCGTCGAGGTGGTCGCGGTCCGCACGGTCATCGCCTCCCTGGACGAGAAGCCGCTCGACGCGCACGACGTCTACCTGCGCCTGCACCTGCTCTCCCACCGCCTGGTCAAGCCGCACGGCCAGAGCCTGGACGGCATCTTCGGGCACCTCGCCAACGTCGCCTGGACCTCGCTCGGCCCGGTCGCCGTGGACGACATCGAGAAGGCGCGGCTCAACGCCCGCGCCGAGGGCCTGCACCTCCAGGTCACCTCGATCGACAAGTTCCCGCGCATGACGGACTACGTGGCCCCCAAGGGCGTCCGCATCGCCGACGCCGACCGCGTCCGGCTCGGCGCGCACCTCGCCGAGGGCACCACCGTGATGCACGAGGGCTTCGTCAACTTCAACGCGGGCACCCTGGGCACCTCCATGGTCGAGGGCCGCATCTCCGCGGGCGTCGTGGTCGGCGACGGCTCCGACATCGGCGGCGGCGCCTCCACCATGGGCACCCTCTCCGGCGGCGGCAACGTCATCATCGCCATCGGCGAGCGCTGCCTGATCGGCGCCGAGGCGGGCGTGGGCATCGCGCTCGGCGACGAATGCGTCGTCGAGGCCGGCCTGTACGTCACCGCCGGCACCCGCGTCACCATGCCCGACGGCCAGATCGTCAAGGCCCGCGACCTCTCCGGCGCCTCCAACATCCTCTTCCGCCGCAACTCGGTCACGGGGGCGGTGGAGGCGCGGCCTAACAATGCGGTGTGGGGCGGCTTGAACGAGGTGTTGCACAGCCACAACTGAGCTGGGGCGGCCGTGACTTGCGGCCGTGTTGTCGATCCGCGTTGTGAGCTGCTGCTGAGTTGTCGGTGGCTGCCGGCGTTGGTCATCGGTGAGCGCCCTTCCGCGGCCCGACGACGGCCGGGGAGGGCGCTCGTGCGTGAGCACCGCTACAACGTCAGGACTGTGCCCCATGCGCAAGATGCCACGACAGCTGAGAAATCGAGCTGCCGCCCACTACGAAGCGGTGGGACACTAGCTTCTCCCGCAGCCGGCGGGTGCGGCCAGCCGGGGCGGAGACAGGAAGCGAGCTGCGCCGCAGAGACGGCTTGCGTCCTAGCCGTGCGGGCCTTGCCGGCATCTGTCTTGGGATGCGCTGCGTCGTATCGTCGAAGGCATGATCTCGGGCAGTGGCGTGGGGCCGGTCGGTGGTGGGCCGGCGTTCACGGCGGAGGGGCTGGCGGTCGTTCTGCGTGAGGCGTGTGAGGTTGCCGGGCTGGACGCTCGTGGAGCGGAGTTGCTGCGGATCGGCTCCAACGCCGTGTATCGGTTGGCGTCCTTGCCGGTCATCGTTCGTATCGCCCGTGAACCGGCCGACTTGGTGGATGTGGAACGGGTCGTCGGTGTCGCTCGGTGGCTTGAGGTGGACGACTTTCCGGCTGTGCGTGTGCCTAGTACCGTTGCCCAACCGTTCGTCGTGCGCGGTCAGGTGGTGACCTTCTGGGAGAGCGTGCAGGAGCGGGAGGAGTACGCGACCGTCGGGGAGTTGGCCGACCTGCTGCGTCGGCTGCACTGGCTGGAGGAACCTGAGTCGTTGTGTCTGCCCTGCTTCGATCCTCTGGCCAAGCTGGCAAGGTCGTTGGACGGGCTGGATGCCGTGCCCGGTGACGACCGGTCCTTCCTTGAGGAGCGGGCGGCCAGGCTCGCCAAGGATTACGGGCGGCTGGACTTCGTGTTGGCCGCCGGGGTCGTACACGGAGACGCCAACATCGGGAACGTGCTCCGTCACCGGGACGGGCATGCCGTCCTCATCGACCTCGACGGCTTTGTTCTCGCCCCGCGCGAATGGGATCTGATCCTCACCGCGATCTACTACGACCGGTACGGCTGGCACACCGAAGCGGAGTACGCCGAGTTCGTCCATCGGTACGGCTTCGATGTCATGAACTGGCCCGGATACGAGACCCTGGCCGACCTGCGGGAGCTGATGATGGTGGCGTGGGTGGGCCATCAGGTGGGCACCAGCGAGCGCGCCGCCGCTGAGTTCGCCCGGCGAGTGCGGTCACTGCGGACGGGGGAGGGGCGTGACTCGTGGAGTGCCTTCTGACGGGGCGGTGGTGCTGTCCGGAGGTGTCTCGTCAAGTTACTGAGCCGCCGCTACCCACAGTCTGTGCTCCTGGGCCTGTTCCGCGAGATCATGCGCTGCGGTGCTGGGGCCGGTCGCGCTGAGGGTCCGCCGGAAGTCCGTGAGGTAGCCGACGCATCGCGCGGACTTCAGCTGCTCTCCGAGATCCAGCGCGTCGAGTGCTGTGCGGCATGCCTCCTCGATGTCCCCGGCGCGCAGCTGGGCGTCGGCCAGGACCATGGCCGCGAAGAAGTCGCTCCGCACGTGGCTGCCGCTCATGGCGTTCGCGGCGTGGGCGACGGCCTGCCGGGCGCGGTTGACGTCCCGGAAGCAGTGAGCGGCTTCGGCGGCCAGCTCGGCTTCGTCGAAGTAGCTGATCCACTCCGGCTCGTCCTGGCTGTTCCGGCCTTCGAGGGCCGTGGTCGCCGCGCTCAGGGCGGCCTGGCAGGCGCCCACGTCGCCGGTGCGCGCGAGAGCGCGGGCCTCCATCGCGTGGAACTGAGCGCGCAGCGTCGGCGTGGCGACCGAGGAGATGCCCATGAGCGCGGCGCGGGCGAGAGTCGCGGCCTGGGTGTACTTCCCCAGATAGGTCGCCTGATGGCTCATCGCTGACAGGATGCTGCCCGCGAGCCGGCGGTCGTCGGCGTCCTGGGCGAGCCGGAGCGCCTGGAGGAAGTAGCGCTGAGCTAGCCCATGACGGCAGGCGTCGTACGACATCCAGGCGGCAAGGAGGGTCGCCTCCGCCACGGTGGAGAACAGAGCCCGTCCCACCTGCTCGGTGTAGCGGCCGTGCAGGAGCGGGGCCACATCGTTGCTGAGGTACTGGATGACCGATCGACGTGCGTGCTCTCCACCGAACTGGTCGTCCAGCTGGGCGAACATGTCCATCGTGGTCTTCACGGCTGCCACGTCCCCGAAGCCGACCCGTACACCCTCGGCACGCTGCCGGAGGACGCCCGGTTCGGGCGCGACCAACCAACGGAGGGACGCCTCGTTCCACGCGGGTTCGGACGGCTCCGCCGTCAGCAACGGCTCGTACTGGCTGAGGTCCGCACGCCACAACCGGCCGACCGTCTCGACGGCGTCGTCCGGGCCGGCCGGATACGCGGAGCCGAGCAGCGCTGTGTCCCTGAGTTCTCCATGGGGCAATCCGAGTTCCGCTGCGTTGGTGGCGAAGACGTCGCACAGAAGTGGCCCGTAGAAGTCGTCCGGGGTGCTGTGGCCGTTCTCCCAACTGGCAATACGGCGCTTCACGCCGGCGTCCGACGGAAGCTGGTGCCCACGCGCGGCAGCGACCCGACGCAACTCCCTCACCAGCCGTGGCTGACTCCAGCCCCGGTCGGTACGAGCGGCACGTAAGCGGGCACTGGTCGGCTCCATGAAGACGTGATCCCTTGCTCCCTGGGCGCTCTCCGCGCGACGTCTCGGAGGCTGCTGCCGAATGTACGCGCAGTTCATCGCCTCTCGCAGGCAGTGATCGGAGATCGCCACAGGTACAGGGTGACGGGGGATGACGTGGCATCCGTGGACGCGTCATCCCCCGTCATCTCTCGTCATCTGCCCTGCTCAGGGGCCGAGCCATGAGTCTGGGCCTACGGCGGCATCGGAGCCGCGCCGCAGTCCGACCGAGGGTGAGACGACATGCAGAGGATGACCGGACGAGGCATGGAGTGGCTGTCTGCGGCGGCGGACGACCCCGAGCAGTGCCGACAGGTCTGGGCGGACGACCCGCGGATGCCGTGCCTGCTGGCGACCGGACGGTACTTCGACGTGGTGAGCGTGGAAGAGCGCTTGGGACTGGAGATGTTCGACCGCCTTCTGCGGAGCGGCATGCCGTTCGGGCCCTCGGTCGTCGACCGCAAGGCCCGGCGTGTCGGTTTCTTCCTCGGGTCGCAGAGCCGTGACACCTTCACGCACTATCTCGGACGCGAAACTCCCTCCCCGCCGCCGCACCGGTACCTCGGCGAAGGGTCCGCTGTCGTCGTGCCCGGGCCCATTCCGTTGTCCGCCGACCGTTACCAGTGGCTCCGCGCGCCGATGCGCCGCCCGGAGGCCAACCCGCTGCGGCCGGTGGCCCTTGCCACGGCGCTGGTGGCCTCCGCGGAACTCCTCACGAGGATCGACCGCTTCGACGAGCAGTACCCGACCCCGTACGCCGCGGTCGCCGCGCTTCCGGAGGAGACGTCGACCGATGCGGGATGAGCCGACCAGCGGGCGCGACGCCGCCGCTTGGCCGCCCGCCGACAGTGAGGGATGGTACGCGGCGCGGAACGCGACGACCGCACTGCGGGACGCCCTCATGAACGCCGGTATGGAGAAGGACTTCCCTTGTCTGCGGGCGGACTTGAACGCCTCGGGGAGTGGCCTCGTCGATCTGGGCCGGGTGTCTCCCGGTACGGCCGAACGCCTTGCGGAGCTGCTGCGGCTGGCGCTGGCAAGTGGATTCAGGCGGGTCTGCGCCGATGATGAGCCTGTACCGACCACTGTGGAGCAACCTATGTCGATGGGGAAACCGCTGTCAGTGCCACCTGGTATCGATGGGTCCCGTGAATGCTGAGCAGGTGGTTCCTGGTGAGCTTGCGGTGATTCGGGGCGCCTTTGCCGGTGGCGGTGGTGGGCGGTGCGCGCTGGGGTGGGGAGGAGTGCGGGCCTTCGAGGCCGAGCACGGTGTGGTGCTGCCGGAGCCGTATCGGACGGTCGTCGCTGAGATCGCCGACGGTTCCTCCGCCGGGCCGCCTGAGTATGGGCTGATGGGTCTGGCGGAGGTGCCCGGGGACCGGGGTGGCGGTCGGGCGGAGCGTGAGCTGAGTCGGGCCTTTCCGCTCACCTCGCAGTGGCTGTGGGAGGAGGACGGTGAGGTGCCTCCGGACGCGGTTTTCGATCATGGGTCGGTCGTACTGGGGACGGAGGGGTGCGGTATGTACTGGCATCTTGTCGTCACCGGTCCGCACCGCGGGCACGTGTGGTTGATCACCGGGAAAGGTGCCACTCCGTTCGGTGCCGGGTTCGGGTACACCACCGCCGAGCCGGGTTTTGCCGGGTGGGTCGGGCATTGGGCCGCCGGGAAGCCGTGGTTCGACCTCGGGTGAACATGGCCATGACCATCACATGGGGGGCCGTCACGGGTTCAACGACGCGGCGAACTCCGCCAGTGTCCTGAAGTCAGGCTCGCGCAGGCCCACCCGTGGGTCGACGTGGTGGAGCAGGGCGGGGCCCGGGTGTTCGGTGGTGACGTAGGCGGTGTCCGCGGGGGTCTGTTCGTCGTCGACCCAGGCGAAGGGGCGGCCCGCGGCGTACGCCACGATCGCTTCCGTCTTCCAGTGGACGTCGTCGGGGCGCGGGGCGAACAGGTTCGTGCCGAAGTCGACGTAGGGGAGTTCGGGCAGGCCCACGACCGGGGCGATCCAGCGGTTCGCCTCGGCCATCCACGTGGTGGCCCAGCACAGGTCGTAGCCCAGGCGCAGCAGTGCCGGGCCGTGGGTGGGGTTGAGCCAGACGCGCAGGGTCCGGCCCGGGGTCGGGGTGGCCCGGATCGTGGTGTAGCCCTCGGGGCGTCGTTCGGGCTTGGCTGCCCAGGGGTTGAGGGGGCCGTCGACGTCGAGGAACAGCAAGGGGCGGTTCACCGGGTCAGCGTACGGCCGACGCCGCGGGGGCTGTGAGGCGTTCGTAGGCTGCCAGCAGTTCTTCCGTCCTCGCCGGTGCTGCGGGGAGCAGCGGGGCTCTGACCGGGCCCGCGGGCAGGCCGAGCGCGCCTAGCAGGGCCTTCACGGTGACCGTGCCGGGGAGGCCGGATGCCATCGTCGACTCGATGAGTTCGGTGGCCCGTTGCTGGAGCCGGGCCGCCCGTGCGCTCTCGCCCGCGTCGAACGCGTCCAGGACGGCGCGCAGCGGGGCGGGGGCCAGGTTCGCGACCGTGCTGATGTAGCCGGCGGCGCCGAGTGCGTACAGGGCCAGGTTGTGTTCGTCGCAGCCCGCGTAGAGGGCCAGGTCGGTGCGGGACAGCAGCTTCTGGGCGGTGAGGAAGTCGTTGGAGCAGTCCTTGAGGGCGACGATCCCCGGGTGGCCGGCCAGGCGCAGCAGGGTGTCCGGCTCGATGCGGGTGCCGGTGCGGGCCGGGACGTCGTAGAGCATGAGCGGGAGCCCGGAGGCGTCCGCGACCGTGCGGAAGTGCGCCTCGACGGCGTCCTGCGGGGGTCTGCTGTAGTACGGCGTGGCCACCAGCACCGCGTCCGCGCCCGCCTGCTCGGCGGCCAGGGCCAGTTCCACGGTGTGCCGGGTGGCGGCTGTGCCCACGCCCGCGACGAGTGCGGCGCGGTCCCCGACCGCCTCGCGCACGGCCCGGATCAGAGCGGCCTTCTCGCGGTCCGTCGTGGTCGGGGACTCGCCCGTCGTGCCGTTCAGGACCAGGCCGTCGCACCCCTCGTCCACCAGCCGGGCGGCCAGCCGCCGGGCGCCGTCCAGGTCGAGCGCGCCCGCCTCGGTGAAGGGCGTGATCATGGCGCACAGGGCGCGGCCGAAAGGGTGGCGATCGGCGGTCCTGCCGGGTGCGGTCTTCATGGGGACAGTCTCGGCAAGGTGACCGTGAAGCTCCACTTAAAATTTCTACAGCGTATTGGTAAGCGGTGCTGGAGCTACCGTGCGCTGTGTCCAAAGTCGGCGGTATGGGTCACCATGGGGGAGAAGGTCGCTGACGGGCAGCTCATGGGAGGCGTCATGAAGCTCGGCAAGGCACTGGCCACCGGGGTCGCGGAGGAGCGGGAGCAGGGGCGGGAGCGGGGGGCGCGCGCCGCCTTGGCGGACAGCCCCGTACGGGCCGTGGAGGTTCCGGAGGAGTCGCAGGGCACCGTCGTCGAAGAGGTTCCGGCCGCGCGATGAGGCTGCGGCTGCCGGCGGAGCGTCCGGCGGAGCCGCCCACCGGGTACAAGATCGCCCATCCGGTGCTGTCCCAGGACGGCACGCGGGCCGGGTTCACCGGGGTGTCGCTCGGCGGTGCGCTGCCGTACGGTGTCGTCGCCGAGGCCGCCTGCGTCTACGGGCGGCGGCACCGGCCGCCCGCCCGGCTGTGCGACTGCGGCTTCCACTGCGTACACGAACGCCGGGTCGCCGAGGCGCTGTTGTGCACGGCCGAGCACCGGGGGGCGGTACTTCTGGAGGTCTCCGTCCTCGGGGCGTACATCCGGTTCGAGCGCGGATTCCGCTTCGCCCGCCAGCGGGTGCGGACCATGACGGCCGGGCCGTGTCCGTGCGGCGCGGCGGCGGCCGTGCTGGCCGACGCGGGCTGGGGCAGGCCCGGCCGCCGGGCGCTGGCACCGGCCTGCGCCGGGTGCGTGCGCGGGCGTACGTCCGTGACACTCGCGGCCTTCGCCCGGCTGGCCGGGGACGGGCTGCGGGTGGTCGCCGCCCACCCCTTGCCGGCCGGTACCGGGGGCGCGCCCGCGGCGCCGCCCGTCCCGGAGGGGGCCGGGGAACTCGGCGTGCCCGAACTGGTGGCGGAGGCGGCTCTGTTGCAGGCGCGGCTCGACTGGTTCCAGAGCGAGCTGGCCCGGCTCGGTGAGCACGGGCCCGGCGGGTCCGGCGGCGCCGGCCAGGGGTAGCGCTCCCGGCCAGGGGTAGCGTCCCGGCCAGGGGTAGCGCTCCCGGCCCGGGGTACCCGGCTGTTCCGGACCGAGAGGAGGCGGGACACCGTGACCGGGACCATCGATGCCAGGCCGCTGCGCGAGACGCACCGCCCGGCGGGCGACCGGCCGGTGGGCGAACTCGTCCACCAGGCCACCGAAGATCTCTCCCTGCTCGTACGGCAGGAAGTGGCCCTCGCCAAGGAGGAACTGTCCGCCAAGGGCCGGCGGATGGGACGCGGCGGCGGACTGCTGGGCGCGGCGGGTGCCGTCGCCTACGTCGGGCTGTTCGCGCTCGCCGGTACGGGCGTCGCCGCGCTCTCGCTGGTGCTGCCCGTGTGGGCGGCCGCGCTCATCGTGACCGCGGTGCTGTTCGCGGTGGCCGGCGTGCTGGCCCTCACCGGCCGCGGGCAGTTGCGCAGCGCCGGGTCGCCCGCGCCGAAGGAGACGATCGGCAGCGTCAAGGCGGACGTCGAGGAGATCAAGGAAAGGGCGCACCACCGATGACGGACAGGACGCAGGGGGCGGCCGACGGGCCCGCGCAGGGTGTCGGCGCGAAGGGCCCCGACGAGCTGCGGCAGCAGATCGAGGAGACCAGGAGCCGTCTCGGCGACACCGTCGAGGAGCTGGCGGCCAAGGCCGATGTGAAGGGCCGCGCCAAGGCCCGCGCGGCCGACCTGCGGGACAAGGCCGGCGCGATGACCGTCCAGATGCGCAGCGGTGCCGCGCAGGCCGGGCACCGCGTGCAGGAGCGGGCGGTGCGGGCCGGCCACAAGGCCCAGGAGAAGGTCACCGGGGCCGGGCGCACGGCGCACGGCGACGGCGCGTACCGGAGCGGGTATCCGGTGGAGCCGGCCGAGTATCCGGTGGAGTCCGCCGGTCTCCCGGTGGATTCGGCCGGGTATCCGGCCGGGCGCCCCGCCCGGCGGACCGTGCGCGGCGCCGTCCAGGGGTACCGGCGCAATCCGCGGTCGCTGGTGATCGCGGGCGCGGCCGGGGCGGTGGCGGTGACGGCCGCCGGTCTGCTGCTGCGCCGGCGGCGCCGCGGGTGCCGCTGACGTACGAGGGCAGGACAGGGAGGGCAAGCCAGGGGAGGCCGCCCCACCGGACCGGTGGGGCGGCCTCCCCTGTGGTGCGCATCAGGGCTTGACCTCAAGCATGGTTCAGGTCGGAGGGTGGTCGTTGTCCGACTCACCCATCCCCGTTCCGCGGAGGCCCCGATGCGTTCCGCCGCCCGCCGTACCGACACCCACCCCGACCTCACCGATCCCCGCGTCGGCTCGCCCCTCTTCAGCACCTGGCGGGTGGGGACCCCCGAGCGGCAACGGCGCACGGTCGAGGCGGTCGCCGCCTCCTGGCAGCGCCACCCCTGGCCCGCCGACGAACTGCTCGCCCACCACCTCTACACCGGCCACGACGGCTCCACGCTGCTGCACTACTCGCAGTGGACCGACGAGCGGGCGCACGCCGCTTTCGCGCGGACCGGGCGGCCGGACCGCGTCGACGAGATCGACGCGGCCGTGCCGGGGATCGAGCGGCCGGGGCTCGGCCGCTACCGGCGCTACCGCAGCGGCGGGGCCGCCGACCGGGGCGGCCGGGTGCCCGGCTGCGTCGTGATCGTCGAGGTCGAGTTCGACGGCCCCGACCCCGAGCAGCAGCGCGCCTGGGTCGACGCCGTCTTCGACGCCCTGGCGAGCGATCCGCAGCCGCGGCCCGGCGGGATCGGCGCCCACTTCCATCTGAGCACCGACGGCACCCGGGTGCTGAACTACGCCGAGTGGGAGAGCGCCCAGGCGCACATCGACGCGCTGGACGCTCCCGGTGACGGCGTCGGCTCGGCCACCGCGCAGTGGCGGCACGTGCAGCGGTGGCCGGGCCTGAAGAGCAGCTCGGTCAGCCGTTACGAGCACACGTTCGGCCTGGTGCCCGCCTGAGCCGAGGTCACGGCCGGAACCGCAGCACCTGCGGGTCGTGGTCGCTGATCTGGTCGTGGAACTCCGAGTTCAGGTGCACGCTGTCGTACGCGAAGTCCCCGCCGCGGCGGATCGCGGGGCTGATGAGGATCTGGTCGAGGACCTGCTCGTTGCCCTGGTAGTCGTAGGTGTAGCGCTCGCTCGCGGGCAGCGACTTGATCGCGGACCACAGTTCGCCGCGGCCTTCGAGGATCTTCGCGGTGCCGGAGAACTCGAAGTCGTTCAGGTCGCCGAGCGCGATGACGTCCGCGTTCCGCTGCACCTTCAGGATGTCCTTGACGAAGGCGTTCACCTCGGTCGCCTGGAGGTGGCGCTGGGTCTCCGAGCTGCGGACCGGCGGCTGGTACTGGGCGGTCAGGCCCTGGTCGCCGCCCTTGGAGGCGAAGTGGTTGGCGATCACGAAGACCGTACGGCCGCGGAAGACGAACTCGCCGGCCAGCGGCTTGCGGCTGGACTTCCACGCCTCGCTCGCCGGGTCGATCCGGCCGGGCGAGGCGGTCAGCGCCGCCTTGCCGTGCACCTTGGTGACGCCGACCGCGGTGGTCGAGTCGCCGCCCGGGCGGTCGGTGAAGGAGACCCGCCGCGGGTTGAACAGGAACACCTGGCGGATGTTGCCGCCGGGCTCGCCGCCGTCCTGGTCGTTGACCGGGTCGATGGAGCGCCAGTCGTACTTCGGGCCGCCGGCCGCGACGATCGCGTCGATCAGCTTGTTCACGGTCTGGCTCGCGTCGACCGTGCCGTCGTCGGTGGCGCCGTTGTCGTCCTGGATCTCCTCCAGGGAGACGATGTCGGGCGAGCGCAGGTTGTTCACGATCGCGGAGGCGTGGGCGGCGAAGGTGCCGTCCGAGGGGTCCAGGTTCTCCACGTTGTAGGTGGCCACCGCCAGCTCGCCGCGGGACTGCTTGCGGGTGGTCTCGCGCTGGAGCCCGCCGCCCTTGAGCGTGCCGAGCCGGTCGGCGACGAGGGTGTAGCCGCCGAACTGGTTGTAGTCCAGCGGGCCGGTGGTGGCGCCGGTGAGGGTGTCACCGACGTTCGCCGCCGGGAAGGCGGAGGTCGGGCCGAGCGACTGGATCTGGAGCCGGCCGGTGTTCTGGGAGGTGTAGGAGCCGTACACCGTGCCGCCGCGGCGGGTGGGGTGCTCGTACGGCTTCACCGTGACCCACAGCTCGCTGTACGGGTCGGTGCCGGTGACCACCCGGGCGTCGGCGACCTGGACGTTCATGCCCTCCAGGGACTCGTAGTAGTCCAGGGCGTACTTCTTGGGCCGGAGGGTCAGGGCGCCCACCGAGCCGTTCGCGGCGGGGTCGCCGGCCGGGGTGTAGGCGGCCGGGACCGAGCGCGCGTCGATGACCACGGGGGCCGGGACCGCGTTGCCGCTGGACACGACGGTGACCGTCGGCTTGGTGATCTCGGTGACCGACTGGTTGCCGGAGGAGGTGCCGCCGGGGACGTACTCGGAGACCGTGCCGGTGACCGTGACCGAGTCACCGACGGCGACCTTCGGGGCGGAGCTGGTGAAGACGAAGACGCCCTCGCTGGTGGCCGGGTCGGCGTCCGGGTGCGGGTCCTGCATCCAGAAGCCCTTGGACGAGCCGTAGGTGCGTACTCCGGTGACGATTCCGGCCACGTCCGCGACCTTCTGGCCGGCGTACGGGGAGGTCCGGGTCGTGCCCTGGATGTCGTGGATGCGCACGGACTCCGCGTGCGCGGGCGAGGTGAGGACGATCGTGGACGCGACGGAACACACCGCGGCGACGGTGAGCGCGGCGAAACGGGCGGAAGACTTGCTCGGCAACGGAATCCCTCCGGGGACGTACAGGTGCGCCGGGACGAGGGTGGAACGGGGAACCGGGAGCCGCGGCCGGTGGGTCCGGCGCGACGCGCGTAGCGGGTCGGTGAACAGGTGTCCGCCGATTTCTACGCGCGTCAATCTCCTGCCCGGCCAGGCCAGTTGTCAAGGTTTCGGCCATGTACGCGGGCTGTCGGGGAGATGAACCGGGCGGCATGGGTGGAAACCCGTCTAGGCTGAGCGGTCGAGTCGTCAGCCTTCCAGGCCCCGGGGCGCTCAGGCCCTCTGAGCGCTCAGACCTCTGGGCCCAGGCCCGCTAGGAGAACCAGCCGATGTCAGACAGGTCCCCGTTGCCGCCGGTGCGGCTGGCTCCCGAAGCGGAGCTGGCCCGGGACGCCCTCGCCACCCCGCTGCTGTCCCGCGCCGCCCGGCTCGCCCGCTGGGCCGGCCCCGAGACCCGGGTCGACGCGGGCGGCGCGCTGGTGCCCGAGCAGCTGCCCGCCGCGGCCGAGGCGCTGGAGCTGAGCGGGGACGACGCCGCCGCCGGGGCGAGCGAGGCCTGGCGGACCGCCGTCGACGCCGGGCTCGTCGAGATCACCGACGAGGAGACCGGCGCCGTCGCGGCCGGTGCCGAGCTGCGGCAGCTCACCGGCGGCTCGCCGCACGACGTGCTCACCGTCTGGCTGACCGCGCTGGAGGCCGTGCTCGCCGACGCGAGCGTGCCCGATCTGGACGGGCTGCTCGACGCGATGGACGAGGGCGGCGCCGTCGACCTGTCCGGGCTGGACTGGGACCCGCGGGCCGAGGCGGAGTTCCTGGACGGCGTGCTCGCCAACCTCTACCTGCTCACCGTGGGCGCGGACGGCCCGGCCGGCGCCCCGGTGCCGCTGCCCGCGCTCGCCGCCTCCATGATCGTGCCCAGCGACATGGGGGAGCCCACCAACGACATACTGGAACAGGTCTCCGACGCGATGATGCGCCTCGACGACCAGTTCCGGCTGCTGGAACCGGCCGGGCTGGTCGAGTACCGGCCGGTGGACGAGGCGCTGCTGACGGACGCCGACGCGGACATCGACACGGACGTGGAAGCTGATGCCGGCCGGGCTGCGGGTGCCGGCCGGGCCCAGGAGGGCGCCGAGCCGTCCGCGCCGGTCGACGAGACCGACGTCACCCGCTACGGCATGGTGCGGCTGACCCCGCTCGGGCTGTACGGGATGCGCGCCCGGCTGCTGGAGGCGGGCCATGACGCCCCGGCCGTCGGCGACCTCGCGGACAAGGGGGCCGACGCGCTGCTCGACGGCACCGCCGTGTTCCCGCCCGCCGCCTCGCACGCCGAGACCGAGCAGTGGCTGGCGCGCCGCGAGCCGCTGGCCGCCGCGCGGGAGCTGCTCGCCGCGGCCCGTGGCGCGGACGCCGGGGCCCCGCTGCGCCGGCTGCGCTGCCAGCAGGCGCTGTCCCTGGTGGGCGCCGTGGCCGAACCGGCGCTGCGCGAGGTGCTCGACGACCCGGAGCTGGGCGGGCTGGCCCGGGTCTGGCTGACCGAACGGGGCCTGGCGGACGTACCGCCGCCCACCCAGGACCTGATCTTCTGGCTCACCATCGACACCGTGGCCGCCCAACTGGCCGCCGAGGGCGAGTCCGAGGAACTGCACGCGCTCGTCCAGGGCCTGGCCGAGCAGCACAGCGGCTTCTTCGCGGCGGCCTGGCGGGTGGACCACCCGCAGACGGCGGACGTGCTGGAGGCGATGGGGCGGCTGCACCCGGACAAGAAGATCGCCAAGGAGGCACGCAAGGCCGCGTTCAAGGCGCGGTCGGCGCAGGGGAACTGACGGGACGCAGTGCGATGCACGGGGGCGGTCGGGCGGAGATCTATTCGCTCGCCCGCCCCGGGCCGTGCCTCCTACAGTGGGACCACGACGCGGCGCACTCCCGGTGCGCGGGCTGCGGCTACTTCTCTTTCACAGAATCCACGCCGCCGCCGACTTGATCTCGGGAGGCGCAGCTCATGGTGGGTGCCCGGTGCGCAGGCAACGGTTACTTCTTCGGATCGGACGGTTGCGGGTTCGAGTCCCGTCATCGGCTCAAGGTCGCTGTAGCTCAATCGGCAGAGCATCTGACACAGTCCGTCGCCGACCTCTGATCTCGGGCACCCTCCTTCTGCTGCGCCTCCCCCCAGCATCGATGAATTCGAATTCGGGGGGATTCACCATGACTCGGTTCAACACCAAGGCGGCCCGGCCGCCGGCGACTTCGCCGGTCACCACGACCGGCGGCGCGCCGCGCACCCACGAGGGCGGCCGGGGCCACGAGCGCGACGCCCGCTCGGAACTCTTCCTGCTCGCGGTCTCCAACATGGTCGGGCAGCGGACGTTCTACGAGTCCGGCGCCGACCGCGACGACCGGTTCACGCGGCTGGTGCGCGAACTCGCCGTCGGTGACCCGTCCTGGACGGCCGGCCTGCTCGGCTGGCTGCGCGGCGACGGCGGCATGCGGACGGCCTCCATCGTGGGCGCCGCCGAGTACGTGCACGCGCGGCTGGCGGCCGGCGCCACCGACGGCCCGGCCAATCGCCAGGTCGTGGCCCGGGTGCTGCGGCGCCCCGACGAGCCCGGTGAACTGCTGGCGTACTGGACCGCCGTGCACGGGCGCAATGTGCCCAAGCCGGTCAAGCGCGGCATCGCGGATGCCGTACGCCGCCTCTACACCGGCACCTCGCTGCTGAAGTACGACACCGCGGGCAAGGGCTACCGCTTCGGCGACATCCTCAACCTCGTGCACGCCACGCCGGACGCGGACAAGCCCTGGCAGGGCGACCTGTTCCGGTACGCGCTGGACCGCCGCCACCACCCGGAGGCGGCCGAGCCGCCCGCGTCCGTGCCGGTGCTCGCCGCCCACCGCGAGCTGATGGCGCTGCCGGTCGAGCGGCGCCGCGCGGTCGTCACCGCGCCGGACGGCGCCGAGCGGCTGGCGGCGGCCGGTCTGACCTGGGAGGCGCAGGCCGGCTGGTTGCGGGGGCCGATGGACCGCGCGGCCTGGGAGGCGGTGATCCCTTCCATGGGAGCGATGGCGCTCGTGCGCAACCTGCGCAACTTCGACCAGGCCGGGGTCTCGGACGAAGTGGCCGCCCGCGTCGCCGCGAAGATCAGCGACCCGGCCGAGGTCGCGCGCTCGCGGCAGTTCCCGTTCCGCTACCTCGCCGCCTACCAGCACGCGCCGTCGCTGCGCTGGGCGTACCCGCTGGAGCGGGCGCTGGGGCACTCGCTGGCCCATGTGCCCGCCCTGCCCGGCCGCACGCTGGTCCTCGTGGACCGCTCGGGCTCGATGTTCTGCTCGCGGCTGTCGGACCGCTCCGAGCTGAACCGGGCGGACGCGGCGGCCGTCTTCGGGGCCGCGCTGGCGCTGCGCGCGGCGGACGCGGACCTCGTCGAGTTCGGGACGACGAGCGGGCGAGTGCCCTTCCGCGCGGGCGAGTCGGTGCTGAAAATCCTGGAGCGCTTCGGCGACCTGGGCGGCACCGACACCACCGGCGCGGTACGGCGGCACTACCGGGGCCACGACCGGGTGCTGATCGTCACCGACGAGCAGTACGCCCACAGCCGGCACGGCGCTCCGACCGAGCAGGTCCCGGCGCGGGTGCCGGTCTACACCTGGAACCTCGCCGGCCACCGCGCGGGCCACGGCCCCTCCGGTACGGACCAGCGGCACACCTTCGGCGGTCTCACCGACGCCGCCTTCCGGATGGTGCCGCTGCTCGAAGGGGCCCGGGACGCGGACTGGCCTTGGCTGTAGGGGCTGGGGCTGGGGCCGGGGCTCTGGGGCTGGGGCTCTGGGGCTGGGGCGGGGCCGGTCCGCCGGTGGGCCGGGTCGGGTCGTCCGCGGACCTGTCCAGCAGGGCCTGGCGGTAGCGGGCCAGCACGGGGAGGAGGGCGGAGGCGGCCGGGGAACCGGAGGTGGCCGGGGAACCGGAAGCCGTTGACCGGCCTGGAGCGGTCGACCGGCCGGAAGCGGCGGTTGACGGGCCCGACGCGGCCGAGGGGCTGGAGGGCATGGGGGCGGCGGCTTCGCCCGAGCGAGTAAACGGGGACTGTCTCCGTTTCGTCTCCCGTAAAATACGGAGATGACCTCCGGTGCGCAAGGAGTTGCTGGATGACGCGGGGCAGGCCCATGCGCGCGGACGCCCGCCGGAACTACGAGCGGTTGCTGGAGGTGGCGGCGCGGGCCTTCGCCGAGCACGGGGAGAACGCCTCGCTCGACGACATCGCCAAGCGGGCCGGCGTCGGCTCCGGCACCCTCTACCGGCACTTCCCCAACCGCCGTTCCCTGCTGGAGGCGGCCTACCTCGACCGGATCGAGGCGATCGCCGCCCGCGCGGACGAACTGGCGCTGCGGCTGCCGCCGGACGAGGCGCTCACCCAGTGGCTGCACGAGCTGTGCGCCGGGTCGGTCCAGGTGCGCGGGCTGAAGGCGCTGCTGGGGTCGGCCGTCACGGACGGCAGCGCGACGGCGGTCACCGTCTGCGGTACGGCGATCAAGGAGGCCGCGACCCGACTGGTGCGGGCGGCGCAGCGGGACGGGTTTCTGCGGGCCGACGTGGAACCGGTCGAGGTGCTGCGCCTCGCGCACGGGGTGACGACGGCCTCCGAACTCGCGGACGGACCGGCGGACGGGCAGGGCACCTCCATCCGCCGGTATCTGTCCCTGCTGACGGAGGGGCTGCGGGCGCGGCCCTGCCCGCCGCCCTCCGTCGACGTCCCGTGAGCCCTACAGCGCCTGGGCGGCCGGCTTCACCATGTTCCGTACGGTGCGGGCCTTGACGAAGTCGCCCATGGCGGTCATCTCCCACTCGCCGGAGTACTGGCGGATGAGCTTGGCCATCAGTACGCCGGTCTGGGCCTCGGCGTTGGTGAGGTCGAAGCGGACCAGCTCCTCGCCGCTGGCCGCGTCCAGCAGACGGCAGTACGCCTTGGCGACCTCGGTGAACTTCTGGCCGGAGAAGGAGTTCACGGTGAACACCAGGCCGGTGACCTCCTGCGGCAGGCGGCCGAGGTCGACCACGATCACCTCGTCGTCGCCCGCGCCCTCGCCGGTGAGGTTGTCACCGGAGTGCTTGACCGCGCCGTTCAGGATGGACAGCTTGCCGAAGTAGCAGCTGTCGACGTGGTCGCGCTGCGGGCCGTAGGCGATGACGGAGGCGTCCAGGTCGATGTCGGCGCCGCGGAACGCCGGCTCCCAGCCGAGCCCCATCTTCACCTGGGCCAGCAGCGGCCGGCCGCCCTTCACCAGCGACACCGTCTGGTTCTTCCGCAGGCTGACCCGGCCCTTGTCGAGGTTGATCTTCCCGGTGCCGGGCGCGGGCGCGGCGGGAGCCGGGGGCGCCGGGGGAGCGGCCGGGTCCCGCAGGGTGACCTGGGGGGCCATGGCGGGCGGCGGCGGGACGTCGGTCCGCGGCGGGGTGCCCGGGTGCGGCGGGGCCACCGGCTGCGGCGGGGCGGCGGCCGGCTCCTCCACGGACACCCCGAAGTCGGTCGCGATGCCCGCGAGGCCGTCGGCGTACCCCTGGCCCACGGCGCGCGCCTTCCACTGGCCGGCCCGCCGGTAGATCTCCATGACCACCAGTGCCGTCTCGGTGCCCAGCCGGGGCGGGGTGAAGGTGGCCAGCACCGCGCCGCCGTCCGCGTCGCGGAGCGTGGCCGTGGGCTCGATGCCCTGGAAGGTCTGCCCGGCCGCGTCCGGGCTGGCGGTGACCACGATCTTCTCGATGCCGGCGGGCACCGCGGCCGTGTCCACGGTGATCGCGTCCGGTGCGGCGCCGCCGCCCGAGCGGTACGTCACGCCCGGCCCGGAGGACTGGTTGTAGAAGATGAAGTCGTCGTCCGAGCGCACCTTGCCGTCGGCGGTGAGCAGCAGGCCCGAGACGTCCAGCCGCACCGGAGCGGCCACGTCGACCGTGATACGGGCGGTGGAGAGGGGGATGTTCGAGCCGGGGGTCATAGCTGTCATGCCGGATGAACGAGCCAGGCGGCTTTGCCGTTCCCTTACCCGCCACCCGGGTGAACCGGACCTCCCGCCCCCGGACCTCCCGCCCCCGACCCCGCGGCCCAGACCCGCGGTCCGGTCCCCGCGGCCCGGCCCCGCCCCTACGGCACCACCACGATCTTGCGGCCCACTCCCGCCGCGAACTGCTCCAGTGCCTGCGGGTAGCGCTCCAGCGGGATGCGGTCGCTGATGAAGACCTCCGGGTCCAGCACCCCGTTCGCGAACAGCTCCGCCGCCCGCTCGAAGCTGTGCAGCACGGCCATCGAGCCGGTGATGGTGATCTCCTGGTTGTAGATCCGGTACGGGTCGATGGTCACCCGTGTCGCGTAGTCGGCCACCCCGAACTGGAGGAACGTGCCCGCCTTGGCCACCCGGTCCAGGCCGTCCTGGATGGCCGCCGCGTTGCCGGTGGCGTCGACCACCACGTCCCAGCCCTGGGGGCGCTCCAGCTCGTCCGGGCTCGCGGCGGAGCCCGACACGCCGAGCCGGCGCGCCGTCTCCAGCCGGGCCGGATTGACGTCGATCATGTCCACGCTCGCCGCGCCCGTCCGCTTGGCCAGCTCCAGCATCATCAGCCCCATGGTCCCGGAGCCGTAGATCAGCACATGCGCGCCCAGGCGGGAGTTGAGCACGTCGTAGCCGCGCACCGCGCAGGACAGCGGCTCCACCAGGGCGGCGTCCTGGGTGCGCACGTGCTCGGGCAGCTTCACGCAGTTCGCCACCGGGGCCAGCGCGTAACGGGCCGCGCCGCCCGCGGTGGTCACGCCGATCGCGGCCCAGCGCTCGCACAGGTTGTTGTGGCCGGTGCGGCAGTAGCGGCACTCGTGGCAGTACAGGGACGGGTCCACCGTCACCCGGTCGCCGACCGCGACCTCCGTGACCTGGGTGCCGACGCCGACGATCTCGCCGGCGAACTCGTGCCCCGGCACGATCGGCAGCTTGGGCGCGAACTCGCCTTGGAGGATGTGCAGATCGGTGCCGCACAGGCCGCAGGCGGCGACCTCCACGACGACCTCGCGCGGTCCGGGCGTCGGGTCAGGGACCTCGGTGACGACGGCGCGGCCCACGGACTCGATGACGGCGGCCTTCATTTCACTGCTCCCAACGACAGGCCCTGGACCAGCTTGTCCTGGGCGGCGAACCCCGCGGCGAGCACCGGCAGGGAGACGACGAGCGACGCGGCGCACACCTTGGCCAGGAACAGGCCCTGGCTGGTGATGAAGCCGGTCAGGAAGACGGGCGCGGTCTCGGCGACCACACCGGTGAGCACCCGGGCGAACAGCAGCTCGTTCCAGCTGAAGATGAAGCAGATCAGGGCGGTCGCGGCGATCCCGGGGACGGCGATGGGGGCGACCACCCGGGCCAGGATCGTGGGCAGCCGGGCGCCGTCCACGCGGGCCGCCTCGATCACCGCGACCGGCACCTCGGCCAGGAAGGACTGCATCATCCACACCGCGATCGGCAGGTTCATGGAGGTGTAGAGGATGACGAGCAGCCAGATGTTGTCCAGCATCCCGGCGTTCTTGGCGAACAGGTACACCGGCAGCAGCCCGGCCACCGCCGGGAGCATCTTGGTGGAGAGGAAGAAGAACAGCACGTCCGTCCACTTGCGCACCGGCCGGATCGACAGCGCGTACGCCGCCGGGAGGGCGAGCAGGAGGACGAGCAGCGTGGAGGCCACCGACGCCACCGCCGAGTTGATCAGCGCCGGCCAGGGACTCGGGCCGCCGCCGCTGCCGAAGAACTCGCGGTAGCCGTCCAGGGTGAGGGAGGCGGCGAAGGAGGGCGGGTTGGTCGCCGCGTCCGCCTCCGAGTGGAAGGACGTCAGCGCCATCCAGGCCACCGGCAGGAAGAACACGATGCCGGCCAGCCAGGCCACGAGGCCGAGACCGTTGCGCTTGAGGGCGTTCATGCGCGGGACACCTCCTCGCGGAACAGGGACGACACCACGCGCAGGGCGAAGGTCGCGATGATGATCGAGCCGATGACGACCAGGACGCCGGCCGCGGAGGCCAGGCCGTTCTCATGGGCCTGGTAGAAGCTCTGGTAGACGGTGTACGGCAGGTTGGCGGTGCCCAGCCCGCCGGAGGTGATGGTGAACACCGCGTCGAAGTTCTGCACGATGTACACCGAGCCGAGCAGCGCGCCCAGTTCGAGGTAGCGGCGCAGGTGCGGGAGCGTGAGGTGGACGAAGATCTGCCAGCCGCCCGCGCCGTCCACCCGGGCGGCCTCGATCTGCTGCTGGTCCCGGCTCTGCAGCCCGGCCAGCAGGATGAGCATCATGAACGGCGTCCACTGCCACACCAGGGAGACCTCGACGGCGAGCAGCGGGGTGTTCGAGATCCAGTCGGGCTGCGGGCCGCCGACGTAGTGCAGCAGGCCGTTGAGCAGGCCGTACTCGGGGTTGTAGAGGACGTGCTTCCACAGCAGGGCGGCGGCCACCGGGACCACCAGGAACGGGGCGATCAGCAGGGTGCGCACGACGCCCCGGCCGGGGAATCGGCGGTCCAGGAGCAGGGCGAGGACCAGGCCCAGGACCAGGCTGGCCAGCACCACGGCGACGGTCAGCAGCACGGTCGTCCACACCGAGTGGCGCAGCGCGGAATCGGTCAGCACCTGATGGTAGTTGTCCAGGCCGGTGAAGCGGCGGGCCTTGGGGTAGAGGGCGTTCCAGTCGAAGAAGGAGATCACCAGCGTGGCCACGAACGGCAGCTGGGTGACGGCGATCATGAAGACGAGGGCGGGCAGCAGCGGGGCCCGGGTGGCCCAGGCGCGCAGCCGGGCCGAGGGCTGCCGTACGGTGCGCGGGGCGGCGGCGGCCGCGGGGGCCGTGGTGGTGGCGGTCATCGTCCCTCGTACTCCTTGGAGATCTTCGAGGCGAGCTGCTGGGACTTGCGCAGGGCCTCCTCGACGGACTGGCGTCCGGCGACGGCCGCGCTGATCTCCTGGGAGACCTTGGTGCCGAGGTCGGTGAACTCGGGGATGCCGACGTACTGGATGCCGGGCGCGGGCCGCGGCTGGACGCCCGGATCGCCGGGGCGGGCGTTCTGGATGGCGTCCTCGGTCATCGCCTGGAAGGCGCCGGCGGCCTTGCGGTAGGCGGGGTTCGTGTAGGTCGAGGCGCGTTTGCCGGCCGGTACGTCGGACCAGCCGACCTGCTCGCCGACCAGCCGTTCGTATCCCTTGCCGGACGCCCAGGAGACGAACTTCCACGCCTTGTCGGCGTTGCGGGACGCCTTCTGGATGCCCCAGGCCCAGGTGTAGAGCCAGCCGGAGGACCTGGTCCGCTCCACCGGCGCGGGGACGTACCCGATCCTCCCCTTCACCGGGGAGCCCGCGGCCTCCAGGAGACCGGCCGCGCTGGTGGCGTCGTACCACATGGCGACCTTGCCCTGGGTCATGTCGTTGAGGCACTCGGCGAAGCCGGACTGGGCGGCGCCGGACTCGCCGTGCTCGCGGACCAGGCCGACGTAGAACTTCGTGGCCCGCTCGAACTCGGGGGAGTCCAGGCGGGCCTTCCAGCCCTTGTCGAACCAGGTGCCGCCGAAGGTGTTCACGACCGTGGTGAGCGGTGCGGTCATCTCGCCCCAGCCGGGCAGGCCGCGCAGGCAGACGCCCTTCATCCCGGGCCGGGCGCCGTCCGCCTTCGCGGCCAGGCCGGCCACCTGCTGCCAGGTGGGGCGGGCGGGCATCGTCAGGCCCTTCGCCGCGAACACGTCCTTGCGGTACATGAGGAAGGACGACTCGCCGTAGAAGGGCTCGCCGTAGAGCTTGCCGTCGGCGGCGGTGAGCGACTGGCGGATCGGCTGGAGGACGTCCTTCTGGTCGAAGCCGGGATCGCGGGCGACGTAGGAGTCCATCGGGTGCAGCCAGCCGTTGCGGGCGTAGATCGGTATCTCGTAGTTGGACAGGGTGGCCACGTCGTACTGGCCCGCCTGGTTGGCGAAGTCCTGGCTGATCTTGTCGCGGACGTCGTTCTCCGGCAGCACGGTGAAGTTCACCTTGATGCCGGTCTCCTTGGTGAAGTGCGCGGCGGTGAGCTTCTGCAACTGGGTCATCTGCGGGTTGTTGACCATCAGGACATTGAGGGAGTCGCCGCCGGACCCGGCTCCGCCGGCCCCGGCCCAGCAGCCGGAGAGCAGCGGGGCGAGCAGCGTCCCTGCGGCGGCCAGGGCGAGCAGGGCTCGCGGTGGCCGCCGTCGGCTCGGGAATCGCATGGATCGCTCCTGGACGTGTAGGGGGCGTAGGAGTCGTGGGGGGGATGGGGGACGGTGGGGGAGGGGGACAGGGGATGGGGCAGATCAAGGTGCAGAACGGGTCATAAGGGGCGTCGGGTCGTGTGGGAGGTGTGGGAGGTGTGGGGGCGTGGTCCGGTGCGGGTGGGGGGCGCGGGGGTCAGACGCGGATGACCTGCGGGCCCAGGAGGGCGTACCGGTGGGCCTCGGCGGCCGGGAGGAGGGTGCTGGTCACGATCGCCTCCACCGCGCCGGCCTCCGCGAACCGGCAGAAGCTGACCGCGCCGAACTTGGTGTGCGCCCCGGCGAAGACGGTGCGCCGGGCGGCCCGCATCGCCTGCGCCTTGACCTCGCCGACCGCGGGATCGGGGGTGGTCAGGCCGTGCTCGCGGGAGATGCCGTTGGCGCCGATGTAGGCGAGGTCGAGGACGAAGCCGGCCAGCATCTTCGTCGTCCAGTGGTCCACGGTCGCGAGCGTGCCCGCCCGGACCCGGCCGCCCAGCAGCAGCACCGACACGTTCGCGGCCCCGGCGAGGGCACCGGCCACCGGCAGGGACGCGGTGACCACGGTCAGCGGCCGGTCCCGGGGCAGCGCCTCCGCGATGAGCTGCGGTGTGAACCCCTCGTCCACGAAGACGGTCTCGGCGTCACCGAGCAGTTCGGCCGCCGCGGCGGCGATCCGGCGCTTCTCGGGGACGTGGCTGGTGGCGCGGAAGGCGAGCGTCGTCTCGAAGCCGGCGCTCTCCACCGGGTAGGCCCCGCCGTGCGTCCGGCGCACCAGCCCGTGGTCCTCCAGGGCGCGCAGGTCCCGGCGGACGGTCTCCTTCGCCACGCCGAGTCCGGCGGCCAGCGCGGTGACGTCGACCTGGCCGGTGGCCCGGGCGGCCCGCACGATCTCCCGCCGGCGTTCCTCCGCCGTGCCCGCGCCCATGCCCGCCACCCGCCTTCCTGGCCTGTCGCCCACCCGCTGTCGGCCGTCCGTCGCCGGCCGTCCGTCGTCGGCCGTCCGCTGTCCGCCGTGGTGCCCGTTCGGGCCCGGTGGGGCCCTGGGGGAAAGTTGTACCGCCGGGGCGCGGCGCCTACCAGCCCTGTCGCGGGTGCGATGGTGCCCGGGTGTGCCCGTTCTCCGGACCCGGTGCCCGTCTCGGACCTGCGCGGCTGCCGGCGGCCGGGTGGGAGCGGGCAGCGCGGATGCCCGGATGCGGGCCCTGTCGGGCCCGTTCGGTGCCCGGTCGCGGGTCCTGCCGGGGTCAGTGCGGCCAGATCGGCGGGTCGGTGACGAAGTGGCCGCCGAGGCGGGTGTGCGCCTCGTCGTCCGCCCGGAGCGGGCCCTGTGCGGCGAGGATCTCGTCGGCGTACGCCTCGGAGTCGTCCCGCGGGGTGTAGCCGAGGGCCCGCGCGCTCGTCAGGTCCCACCACAGGCGCGTGTTGGCGGAGGAGCCGTACACGACGGTGTGCCCGACGTGCCCGGCGGTCAGGGCGGCGTGGAAGAGGCGGGCGGCGTCGGCGGGGCTCAGCCACAGGGACAGCGAGCGGACGGTGGCGGGGCGCGGGAAGCAGGAGCCGATGCGCACCGAGACGGTCTCCAGGCCGTGCTTGTCCCAGTAGAACTGGGCGAGATCCTCGCCGAACGACTTCGACAGGCCGTAGAAGGTGTCGGGGCGGCGCGGGGTGTCGACCGGGACGAGCGGATCGCCGTCCCGGGGCCGCGGGGTGTAGCCGACCGCGTGGTTGGAGGAGGCGAAGACGATCCGGCCGACGCCCTCCGCGCGGGCCGCCTCGTACAGGTGGTACAGCCCCTCGATGTTGGCCTTGAGGATCTTCTCGAACGGGGCCTCCTGGGAGATGCCCGCGAGGTGGACGATCGCGTCGACGCCCCGGACCGCCTCGCGCAGGGCCCCCGCGTCGCACAGGTCCGCGGTGATCGCGTCCGGCTCGCCCTCGACGGGCCGCAGGTCGAGCAGGCGCAGCGTGTAGCCGTACGGCGGCAGCAACTCCCGCATCAGGGTGCCGAGGCCGCCGGCGGCGCCGGTGAGCAGAACGGTGCGGGGAGCGGGCATCCTCGGTCTCCTTGTGCCGGGCCGGCCATTCCTGACGTACCCATATATTCACATGCTTGGACTGGTGGGGGTGTTGGGCGTGCTGGCCAAAGGATGCTGCGGGGGCGCTGCCGGGGGTGCCGTAGGGCAGGGCAGGGTCGGGGCGGAGGCCATGGGGAGGTGTCGGGAAGCTCCCCGCGCCGTCTTGACCGCCCCGGAAAGTGCCCTTAGCGTGAGCGCGTTCATACATATGGACATCGATCAGAAACGTGAGCCGCTGTCCTAGGGAGAGCCCGTGCCGTCAGCCCCCCTCGCCGATCGTCTCAGCATCCCCAGCGGGCCGCTGTTCTTCCCCGTCACCGCCTACGGCCCCGACGGCGCCCTCGACCTCGACGCCTACCGCGCCCATGTGCGCGCGGGCGTGGCGGCCGGGGCCGCCGCCGTGTTCGCGTGCTGCGGCACGGGCGAGTTCCACGCGCTCACCCCCGAGGAGTCCGAGACCTGCGTCCGCGCGGCCGTCGAGGCGACCGCCGGACGCGTACCGGTGGTGGCGGGCACCGGCTACGGCACCGCGCTCGCCGTCCGCTACGCCCGGCTCGCGGCGGCCGCCGGGGCGGACGGGCTGCTCGTCATGCCGCCCTACCTCGTCGCCGCCGGACAGGAGGGCCTGCTGCGCCACTACCGGGAAGTGGCCGCCGCGACCGCCCTGCCCGCCATCGTCTACCAGCGCGACAACGCGGTCCTCACCCCGCGCACCGCCGTCGCCCTCGCCCGCACGGACGGGATCATCGGCCTCAAGGACGGCCTCGGCGACCTCGACCTGATGCAGCGCGTCGTCAGCGCCGTGCGCACCGAGGCCCCCGGCGGCTTCCTGTACTTCAACGGCCTGCCCACCGCCGAACAGACCCAGCTCGCCTACCGGGGCATCGGCGTCACCCTGTACTCCTCGGCCGTCTTCTGCTTCGCCCCCGAGATCGCCCTCGCCTTCCACCGGGCGCTCCACGAGGGCGACGACACCACCGCGCACCGCCTCCTGGACGGCTTCTACCGCCCGTTCGTGGAACTGCGCGCCGAGGGCGCCGGGTACGCCGTCTCCCTCGTCAAGGCCGGGGTGCGTGCCCGGGGGCTGGACGTGGGCCCGGTGCGGCCTCCGCTGCACGAGCCCGCGCAGGAGCACGTCGAGCGGCTGGTGCGGCTGATCGAGCACGGGTACGCGCTGCTGGGCGCGGGCGAGGGCGAAGGCGAGAGCGAGGGGCAGGGCGAGGGGCAGGGCGAGGGCGCAGATGAGGCGGAGGGCGAGGGTGAGGATGAAGGGGAGCACGAGTCAGGCGGCCGGGCGTGAGGGCGTCGGCGTTCCTCTATCCCTGGGACGTCAACGGCGACCCCGGGGCGCCGGCGCGCGTCGCCGCGCTCGGCGTGGCGCAGGTGACGCTCGCCGCCGCCTACCACTCCACCCGCGCGCTGACCCCCCGGCACCCGCGCCACCGCGTGGTCACCGCCGGGCACGCCGCCGTGCTCTATCCGCCGGGCGCCCACTGGCGGGACCGTGACCTGCGCCCGTACCCGGCCGGGGACTGGGCGCCCGGGGACGCCTACGGCGAGGCGGCCGAGGCCCTCGCCGGGGCCGGTCTTAAGGTGCACACCTGGGTGGTCCTCGCCCACAACTCCCGGCTGGGCGCCGAGCGTCCGCGCACCTCGGTGGTCAACGCCTACGGCGACCGCTACCCGTGGGCGCCGTGCATCGCGCAGCCCGCCGTGCGCGCGTACCTCGTCGCCCTCGCCGCCGAGGCCGCGGTACGGCCCGGGGCGCGCGGCACCGAACTGGAGTCCCTCGGCTGGTACGGGCTCGCCCACCTGCACGCCCACGACAAGACCGCCGGGGTCGCGCTCGGGGAGGCCGGGCAGTACCTGATGTCCCTGTGCTTCTGCCCCGCCTGCCGCGCGGGCTACGCCGGGCGGGGCCTCGATCCCGGCGAACTGGCCGCCGCCGTACGCGCCGCCCTGGAGCCGCTGTGGCGCGGGGCGCCGGGCGCGTGGGACGGGGGTGCGGAGGGGAACGGGGACGGTGGCGGCTGGGCGGTCGTGGAGGAACTGCTCGGGCAGAGCAGGGCGGCCCTCACCCGCGCGTGGCGCGACGAGACGGCCCGTTCGCTCCAGGCGGCGGCCGTCGCGGCGGTGCGCGCGGCGGCCCCGGCCGGTTTCCAAGTGCTGCTGCACGCCGACCCGGTGTCCTACCACTGCGGCGCCAACGCCGGTGTCGACCCCGGGCACGTCCTGTCGGTGGCGGACGGGGTCGTGGTGCCCTGCACCGGCGGGGCCGGCCTGCTCACCCCCTTCGCCGGGCGGCGACGCGCGGACACCGTCCTCGCCGCCAACCTCACGGTGGTGACCGGCCTGGGCGGCCGCCCCCGCACCCTCGCCCACGACGCCGCCCACGCCCGGGCCCTCGGCGCGACCGAACTGCGCCTCTACCACGCCGGGCTGGCCTCGGACAGCGATCTGGCAGCGGTACGGGACGGGCTCGCGGAGGTGTGAGGGGGCGCGCTGGCGGAGAGGCGGACGGGCTTCCTGGAGACGGGCTACCTGGAGACGGGCTACCTGGAGACGGGCTTCCTGGGTGACGGAAGCGGGGGCCGAGGGTGGGGGCGGGTGTGGCGTGGGGAGCCGGGTCCGCGCACGACCCCGCCACGTCACCGGCGGCGGAGCGGAGAGCTGGGACATGTCGCGCGGGGCGACGGGCGGGGCCGGGTGCGCGGCGGCGGACACGGATGCCGGCCGGTGGTCGGCTGCCGGGCGGGCGGCCCGTGGCGGGGAGAGGCGTGGCGGCGGCCCGCGCGAGGGGCGGGCCGACCGTACCGCCCGGTCTTACGGGGACCCGGCGGTGGTGGAGGGCGGCTCGGTGGCCGTGTGCCGGGACCGCGCGGAGGCCCGGGTCAGGGCGGCCACCGTCAGGAGGCACAGGCCCAGCGCGCACAGCAGCGGCCGGTGGCCGGTGACGTCCACCAGCGCCGCACCGGCCGCCAGTCCCAGCACGTTCGGCACGAACACGAGCGTCTGGGCGGTGGCACTCACCCGGCCCACCAGTCCGCCCGGCGTCTCCGTCTGCACGGCGGTGAACACCGCGATCAGCACGCACGGCAGCCCCGCGCCGATCGCCGCGCTGCACCCCAGCGCCACCGGGTCGTACGGGAGCACCCGCAGCGCCACCCCGGCCGCCGTGAGGGCGATCCCGTACGCCGCGAACCGGGGCCCGCCCAGGCGGCGCAGCACGCTCCCCGAGACCAGCCCGGCCACCACCGAACCGGCGCCCTGGACGGCGTAGAGCACACCGGCGTACGCGGGCGCGTGCCCGAGGGCGTCCACGACCGCGTAGACCAGCGTGCCGTTCACGCCGGCGCACAGCATCGTGGTGCCGCCGGCCAGCACCAGCGGCCGCAGGCGCGGATGCGACCACAGGCGGCGCGCGCCCTCGGCGGTGTGCGCCCGCCACGGGCCGGGCCGCCTCTCGGGCGCCTCCTCGCGCACGCGCAGCAGCGCGTACAGGCCCGCCGCCAGGGCGAAGGTGACCGCGTCCAGCAGGGCCACGCACCCGCCGCCGTACGCGGCGTACAGGCCCGCGCCCGCCGGCGGGGCCAGCAGCTTCATGCCCTCCGTCGCGGTCGTCCGCAGGCCGTTGAAGTCCCCGAGCAGTGTCGGATCGACGGCCGAGGCCACCAGCGCCGACTGCGCCGCGTCGGTCACGACGCCCACCGCCCCGTACACGAACAGCACCGCGTACAGCAGCCAGATCCGGCCGGGCGAGGTGACGCCGAGCAGGGGCAGGAGCACCACCGCGAGCAGCAGGTTCGCGCCGACCAGCAGGGGCCGGCGGCGGACCCGGTCGGCGAGGCCGCCCAGCAGCGGGCCGGCCAGGGTGGGCGCCCACATCGCGAGGAGGCACAGCGCGGCCGGCCCGGTGGAGCCGGTGAGGTCCTTCACCCACACGCCGGACGCCAGCCACAGCGCCGACGTGCCGAAGCCGGACACCACCACCGCCGCCAGGCACAGCCCCGCCCCACGGTCGCGCAGCACCCGCCACGCCGTCACATCAGTCGTCGTCATGCCTGCCGATCGTGCGGCTAAGGCCCCGCCGTGCGGATGGGGCAGGTGCCCTGACCGCCGGAGCGCGCCGGCGGGAATCCGGCGGAACGTGTCAGCAATGCGCCTGGTACGCGCTCCGGCGCCCGCCCGGCGTCGGAGCGGGCCCCGTGTCAGGGGCGGGCCCGGTGCCGGGAGCGTGCCGCGCTGCCGCGCCCCGTTCCGGTCGTTGTCGTCAGATCCGCTACGCCCCGGTCATGCCCCTCCCGCGCGAGCCGCACCGCCGCCGGGCCGACGCGCTCCGCCGGACGGGCGGCGGCTTCCGATGGGAGTGGGAGTGGGAGGCGGGCCGGGCGATGAGTTTCGGGGGCGTCGGCGGTCTGCCCTCGTGAAGGACGATACGAAGGCCGACCCGCACCCGCCCGAGGAGCACCCCATGACCGACACCCTGCTCGACCTCGGCCCGCAGACCCGCGTCGTGGCGCGGCTGGCCGAGGGCGTGCGCGAGGAGCAGCTGACCGCGCCCACGCCCTGCCCGGACCTGGCCGCGCGCCAGCTGCTGGGGCACCTGCTGGGCCTGTCGGTCGCCTTCCGCGACGCCGCGCGCAAGAACCTGGGCGTCACCACGGACACCCGCCCGAACGCCGCCCTGCCCGACATCGGCCCCGGCTGGCGCGAGGAACTGCCCGCGGTGCTGGACGCCCTCGCCGAGGCATGGCGCGACCCGGCCGCCTGGACCGGCATGACCCGCGCGGGCGGCGTGGACCTGCCGGGCGAGGTGGCCGGCGCCGTCGTCGCCGACGAACTGGTCGTGCACGGCTGGGACCTGGCCCGCGCCACCGGCCAGGAATACGCGCCGGACCCGGCCGCGCTGCGGGCGGCACACGGCTTCCTGCGCGCCGCCGCCGACAGCGACCCCACCCGCGGCCACGGCGTCTTCGGCCCGCTCGTGCCCGTCCCCGACGACGCCCCGCTGCTGGACCGCGCGCTCGGCCTGAGCGGACGGGACCCGGGCTGGACGGCGAAGCCCTGACCGTCCCGCGCCCCACTCCTTCCCTTCCCTCGCCCGCTCGACCTTCCTCCCCCTCCCTCCGCACCTCTCGCGCCTGGGACGGTGAACCGAGCCCCGACACCCGGAGGCTGACCAGGGATCAGGCCCCGCCCCGCGCACCGGGGCCGCTTCCGCGTGCCCGGCGCGGGAATTGCGTATCGATCGGATAACGCCTCTCGCGTCCCGGACGCAATGCGCGTAGACAGTGCGTGACCTGGCGCGTCACTCGCCACGCTGACGCCCGGTCACCACCGTCGACCAGATCCGGAGATCCCATGCGGAAGTCCCTCAGAGTTGCCGCCGTCGCCGCCGCCTGTGCCGTTGCCGGGGGTGCCCTCTACGGCGCCGGTGCCGCCACCGCCGGACAGTCCACCGCCAACTCCACCCGCGAGCCGTACAACATCGGGCTGCTGACCAAGGACATCGACGCCTACTACGGCACGGCGCTCGACGCGAACGGCGTGTACCAGGCGTCCCCGTCCGGCCCGTACGCCAAGGACCTGGCGCGCGTCGACGCCGACGCGAAGCGGACCATCGACAAGGCGGCCCGCGAGGCGCGGCACCAGGGGCACCGGGGCAAGAAGCCGGCGGTCGTCTTCGACATCGACGACACGCTGCTGCTCAGCCTCGACTACGAGAAGAAGAACAACTACGGCTACAACGGCGCCACCTGGGCGGCCTACGTCGACAAGGCGGACCGCCCGGAGGTCTTCGGCAGCCCCGAACTGGTGCGCTACGCCGCGAAGCGGGGCGTCGCCGTCTTCTACAACTCGGGCCTGAGCGAGGCGCAGCGCTCCGCCGCCGTGCAGAACCTGAAGAAGGTCGGCGCCGACGTGAACCTCGACGCCGGCCACATGTTCCTCAAGGACGCGGCCAACCCGCCGGCGTACCTGAGCGGCTGCGCCACCCCGAACTCCTGGACGTGCACCACCGTCCAGTTCAAGTCCGGCACCCGCAAGCACATCGAGTCCCTCGGGTACGACATCGTCGCCAGCTTCGGCGACCAGTACTCCGACCTCCAGGGCGGCTACGCGGGCCGCGCCTACAAGCTGCCCAACCCGACGTACTACGTCGGCTAGCCGGACCGCTCCACCGGCAGCCCCACAGCCCCCGCAGCCCCGCAGCCGCCCCGCCGGCCGTCCCCGGCGGGGTCTGCCGGGGACGGCCGGCCCGGTCGCGCCCTCACCCCTTGAGCGCAGCCCGCATCATCGCCCTGGCCACCGGCGCCGCCAGCCCGTTGCCGCTGACCTCCGAGCGGGCCGCGTCCGACTGCTCGACGACCACCGCGACGGCGACCTCCTTGCCGGACGCACCGGATGTGCCAGACGTGCCGGATGTGCCGGATGTGCCGGACGACGCGCCGGACTTGCCGTACGCGGTGAACCAGGCGTACGGCACCTGGCTGTTGTTCTCGCCGTGCTGGGCCGTGCCCGTCTTGCCGCCCACGGTCACACCGGGGAGCCGCGCGTTCGTGCCGGTGCCCCGCTCGACCACCGTGCGCATCGCGGACTGGAGCTGCGCGGCGGTGGAGGCGCTGACGATCCGCTTGCTGTCCGGATGGTCGTCGTAGTTCTGCACCACGTTGCCCTTGCCGTCCGTGGTCTGCGACACCATGTGCGGCGAGACCAGCGTGCCGCCGTTGGCTATGGCAGCCGACACCATGGCCAGCTGGAGCGGGGTGGCGGTGACATCGAACTGGCCGATGCCGCTCAGCGCGGTCTGCGCCTTGTCCATCCCCGACGGGTACACGCTCGGGTACGCCCGTACCGGCACGTCCTGCGCCTGGTCGTCGAAGCCGAACTTCTCGGCCATCGCGCGCACCTTGTCCTGGCCCAGGTCGACGGCCAGCTTCCCGAAGACGTTGTTGCAGGAGTACTGGAGCGCGGTGCGGATCGTGGCGTTCTCGCAGGGCGCGCCGGGGGTCTCGTTCACGAGGTTCCGGGTGGTGCCCGGCAGGGGGTACGGGTCGGGGCTGTCCGTCTTCGTGTCGACCGACGCGTACAGCCCGTCCTCCAGCGCGGCGGCCGCCACGACCAGCTTGAAGGTCGAGCCGGGCGGCAGCGGCTGGCGCAGCGCGCGGTTGGTCATCGGCTTGTCGGCGTCCTGCGTCAGCTTGTTCCAGGCGTCGCCTGCGCCGGTGCTGAGCGCGTTCGGATCGTAGGACGGCGTGGAGACCACCGCGAGGATCCGGCCGGTGGCCGGGTCGATCGCGACGGCGGCGCCCTTCTTGCTGCCGAGCGCGGCGTACGCGGCCTTCTGCACGTCCGGGTCGATCGTCGTGATCACATCGCCGGGGGCGGCCCGCTTGCCGGTGAGGACGTCCAGCGGGTCGTCCAGACGGCTGTCGGTGCCGTTCAGCAACTGCTGGTAGACGCCCTCCAGTTGGGTCGCGCCGTACACCTGCGAGCTGTAGCCCGTCACCGCCGCGTACAGCGGCCCGTTCGCGTACGTCCGCCGGTAGCGCAGGTCACCGGAGTCCGTCTGCGCGGAGCCGGTGACCGCGCTGCCGCCCACGATGATGTTCCCCAGCGGCTGCCCGTACCGCGTGATCGTCCCGCGCCGGTTGTCCTTGTCGTCCGCGAGTGCCTTGCCGTCGTAGAACTGCAGCCATGTCGCCCTGGCCAGCAGGGCGACCACGAGCAGCAGCGTGAAGACCGAGGCCCGCCTGATCGTCTTGTTCATCCCGTTCAATGCGTTCATCGCGTTCGCACGACGAGCGGGAAGGGGCGAATCGTTCCCGTGCGCCCCTTTTCTCATCGGACGTTCATGAAGCCCGCCTCGTACGCGGCGATCACCGCCTGGGTGCGGTCCCGGGCACCGGTCTTGGCCAGCACCGCCGCCACATGCGTCTTCACGGTGGCGGGCCCCACCTCCATGCGGCGGGCGATCTCCGCGTTGGCCAGCCCGGCCGCCATCAGCCGCAGCACCTCGCCCTCCCGGCCGGTGAGCCGCCCCACCCAGGGCGGCGGCGCCGCCTGCCCGCGCAGCCCCCACGGGCGGGTCAGCAGCAGCGCCAGCACGATCACGGCCGAGTCCATGAGGACCGTGCCGCCGTTGACGGCGATCGTCGTCGCACGGTGCCCGAGCAGCGGGCTGCCGGCCGGGACACCGGCGTGACTCCCGCCGATCCAGAGGGCCTTCAGGCACAGATACGGCAGACAGGCGGCCACGGCGACGGCCCGCAGCACACGGCGCGCGCGGCCCGCCGGGACGGCGGCGAGGTCGGGGGCGCCTCGGGTCGGCAACCTGGGCGGGCGTGCGGACGGCGGCTCGGGTGTGCCCGGGGCGGGCGGCTCGGGCGTGCCCGGGGACGGCGGCTCGGGCGTGCCCGGGGCCGGTGGTTCGAGTGTGCCCGGGGACGGTGTGGTCGTCATACCGTCACGCTCCCGCGCGGGCCGCCCCCGCCGCCTCCCGCCCGGTGACGATCCGCCTCCGCCGCACGGGGGAGAAGACCCGGCTCGCCCTCAGCCGTGCAGGACGAGCACCACCTCGTCGATCTCCTCGCCGCGCGCCTGGGCGAACCCCCGGGCCGTCGCGGTCTCCCGGAAGCCGCACTTCTCCAGCACCCGCCGCGAGCCCGCGTTGTCCGCCGCCGCCCTGGCGTACAGCGGGCGTTCGGGCACCTCGGCCAGCAGAGCGCGCAGCGCGGCCGTGGCGACGCCCCGGCCCCAGTGGGCGCGGTCCACCCAGTAGGTGACCTCGCGCTCGCCCGGCTCGCCGTACACCGCCGCGCTGCCCACCACGTCACCGTCCGCCAGGATCGTGCGCAGGACGTCGGCGGAGGCGCGGACCCGGCGCCAGTGCGCGTCGAAGGCGTCCCGGTCGGCCGGGTCCGCCGGGCCGAAGGCGGCCATCCGCGCCGATTCCGGGTCGTTCGCCTGCCGGAAGAACACCGGCAGATCGCTGTCGTGTACCGCACGGAGCACGACGTTCATCCCTCACAGCCTCCGGGTGGCGAGCGTCAGCCGGTCACGGGCGTCGAAGAGGGCGTCCTTCACCGTCTGCTCGTGCGCGGGCGTCAGCCGCGCCACCGGGATCGAGCAGCTGACCGCGTCCCGCGCCGGGGTGCGGTACGGGATCGCCACGCCGAAGCAGCGCAAGCCCACGGTGTTCTCCTCGCGGTCCACGGCGTACCCCTGCTCGCGGACGCGGTGCAGTTCCTCGATGAGCTGCTCGCGGTCGGTGATGGTGTGCTCGGTGAGCGCGGGCAGCGTCTGCGGGAGCAGCTTGCGGACCTGCTCGTCCGGGTACGTGCTCAGCAGCGCCTTGCCGAGCGCGGTGGAGTGGGCGGGCAGCCGGCGGCCGACGCGGGTGAAGGGGCGCAGGTAGTGCTGCGACTGGCGGGTGGCCAGGTAGACCACGTTGGTGCCGTCCAGCCGGGCGAGGTGGATGGTCTCGGTGGTGTCGTCGGAGAGCCGGTCCAGGGTCGGCCGGGCCGCCGCGACCACCTCGTCCCCGTCGATGTAGGAGGTGCCGACCAGCAGCGCACGCACCCCGATGCCGTACCGGGTGCCGGTGGCGTCGGTCTCCACCCAGCCCAGCTCGACCAGCGTGCGCAGCAGCATGTACAGGCTGGACTTGGGATAGCCGACGGCCTCCTGGACGGCGGCCAGCGAGTGCATGCCGGGCCGGCCGGCGAAGTACTCCAGCAACTCCACGGTCCGCACCGCGGACTTGACCTGCGCCGCGCCGCCCGTCTCGCCTGCCGACATCGCCCTTGACCCTTCATCCGCCGAGGACCTGAAGATATAGTCTCCGGGGCCGCATTCATCACCGGAGACAGTGTTCAGTATAGAGAACGCGCGAGAGAACGCGGGCGAACGGCGGCCGCCGCACCGCGCGGGCGGCGGCACGACAGGGCGGGAGGAACCGCGGTGGCAGCAGCACCAGTCTGGAGCGTCGACCCCCGTAGCGGGAAGCGGCGGGAGCAGGTCGCGGTGGAGGCCACGGACCGGGAGGTGGACGCCGCCGTCCGGGCCGCGCACGACGCCCGGGGCGCCCTCGCCGACCGCACGGTCCGGGCGGCCTTCCTGCGCACCGCCGCCGACCGCCTGGAGGCGGCCCGGGACAAGCTGGTCGAGGCGGCCGACGCCGAGTCCGCGCTCGGCCCGGCCCGGCTCACCGGGGAACTCGCCCGCACCTGCTACCAGTTGCGCGCCTTCGCGGACCTCGTCGACGAGGGCGCCTTCCTCGACGTGATCATCGACCACCCCGACGCCACCGCCACCCCGCCCGTGCCCGACCTGCGCCGCTGCAAGGTGCCGCTCGGCGTCGTCGCCGTCTACGCCGCCTCCAACTTCCCCTTCGCCTTCTCGGTCGCCGGCGGCGACACCGCGAGCGCGCTGGCCGCCGGCTGCCCGGCCGTCGTCAAGGCCCACCCCGGCCACCCGGCGCTGTCCGAACTGGTCGCCGGGGAACTGCGCGGCGCCGCCGCGGAGCAGGGCCTCCCCGAGGGCGTGCTCGGCCTGGTCCACGGCTTCGCGGCGGGCACCGCCCTGATCGGGCACCCGCTGGTCGCCGCCGCGGGCTTCACCGGTTCCGTGCGCGGCGGCCGGGCCCTGTTCGACGCGGCGGCGGCCCGTCCGGTGCCGATCCCCTTCCACGGCGAGCTGGGCTCCCTGAACCCGGTCCTGGTCACCGAGGCGGCGGCGGCCGAACGGGCGGCGGACATCGGGGCGGGACTCGCCGGGTCCATGACCCTGGGCACCGGCCAGTTCTGCGTCAAGCCCGGCCTGGTCCTCGTCCCGGCCGGCCCGGCCGGCGACCGCCTGGCGCAGTCCCTGACCGACGCCGTCGCCGCGACCGGGCCCGGCGTCCTGCTCGACCACCGCATGCGCGAGGCCTTCCTCGCCGGCGTCGCCGCGCGCGCCGCCCTCCCCGGCGTACGGGCGCCGCTGCGCGCGGGCGCGGACGGCGAGCACGCCGTGACGGCGGGCTTCCTGACCGTCCCGGCCGCGCGGCTGACCGGCGCGGGCGCCCACGACCTGCTCCTGGAGGAGTGCTTCGGACCGGTCACCGTGGTGGCCCGCTACCAGGGCGAGGACGAGGCCACCGCCGTCCTCGCCCGGCTGCCCGGCAGCCTCACCGCCACCGTCCACCTCTCCGCCGCGGAGGCCGCGGACGGCGGGCGCGGCGCCGCGCTCCTCGCCGCGCTCACCCCGCTGGCCGGGCGCGTCCTCGTCGACGCCTGGCCGACCGGCGTCGCCGTGGCGCCCGCCCAGCACCACGGCGGCCCCTACCCGGCGACGACCTCCACCTCCACCTCCGTGGGCGGCACGGCCGTCGAACGGTGGCTGCGCCCGGTCGCCTACCAGAACGTCCCCCAGGCCCTGCTGCCCCCCGAACTCCGCGACGACAACCCGCTCGGCCTGCCCCGCCGCCTCGACGGCCGCCTCGAACACTGAGCGATGCCCGACGAGCGCCCGGCGTACCTCCGGCACGCGCCCGGCCGCCCGGCGAACGCCGATCCCGGCGACCCCGGAGCCGTACGCCCCCGGGCCGGCTGGAAGACTCCCGGCATGGACGTGGAACTTCCCGAACTCCCCTTCGCCCTGCGCACCTACGGCCCCGACGGCCACTGGTCCTACGAGGACGGGGTGCTCACCGGCTGGGCCGGCTCCCGGCAGGACCGTTTCGTGCCGCCCACCGGCGAGGCCCTGGAGCCTGCCGGTGACGCGCCCCGCCTGCTCGGCGCGCCGGAGGGCGACTTCCAGCTGATCGCCCGGGTGACGGTCGGGTTCAACGCCTCCTTCGACGCCGGTGTCCTCTACGTCCACGTCGACGAGCGCGCCTGGGCCAAGCTCTGCCTGGAGTACTCCCCGGACGTGCCCACCGTCTGCACGGTGGTCACCCGGGGGCACTCCGACGACGCCAACTCCTTCACCGTGGACGGCAGTTCGGTGTGGCTGCGGGTGAGCCGCACCGGCCGCGCCTTCGCCTTCCACGCCTCCCGCGACGGCGAGCGCTGGACCTTCGTCCGGCTGTTCACCCTGGACGGGCCGGAGCCCACCGGTGCCGCCCTGGTCGGGTTCATGACCCAGTCGCCGCTGGGCGAGGGCTGCGTGGTGACGTACGACCGCATCGAGTTCCGCCCCGGCTGGCCGGACGGCCTGCGCGACGGCAGCTGAGGCACGCGCCCGCGCCGTACCCGGAACCGCCCCGGGCCCCGGCCACGTCCTCGACGGCATGGACGGCATGGACGGCATGGACGGCATGGACGGAACACCCCTGGCAGCAGCCGCGCCCCTGCTGGTCAGGACCGCCCTGCCCGCCGAGGCGGGCGTCCTGGCCGGGCTGATGGCGCGGGCCCGGTCCACGTACTACCCCGACGGCCTGCCGGACGCCGGTGCCGACTGGATTGCCCGGTGGCGGGAGGCCGTCGAGCGCCCCGACGGTCAGGTGCTGTGCGCGGTCCGTGAGGGCCGCGTGCTGGGCCTGGCCTCGTTCCGCCCGCCGCCGGGCGCGTCCGCCGGCACGGTCATGCTGTACCAGTTCCACGTCGACCCGGGCCACTGGGGCGCGGGCATCGGCACCGCCCTGCACGCGGCCTGCGCCGGGCAGTGGCGGGCGGACGGCCACCGCAGGGCCGTCCTGGAGGTGCACGCCGACAACCAGCGCGCCCAGCGCTTCTACGCCGGCCGCGGCTGGCTGCCCGACCCGGTGGGCCGGCCCGCCCCGGGCTCCCACCACCTGTCCCTGACGTACGCGGTGACCAGGGAATGAACCGAGCTGCTTGAACGTTCACGCACTCGTGGGAGGGCGTCCGCCCTCCGTCCGTACGAGCGGGAGAGAACCGAGAGCATGCGCGTCGAGATCTGGTCGGACATCGCCTGTCCCTGGTGCTACGTGGGAAAGGCGCGCTTCGAGCAGGCGCTGGCCGCCTTCCCCCACCGGGACCGGGTCGAGGTCGTGCACCGTTCCTTCGAGCTGGACCCGCACCGGGCCAAGGACGACGTCCAGCCGGTGCTCACCATGCTCACCGCGAAGTACGGCATGAGCCAGGCGCAGGCGCAGGCCGGTGAGGACGACCTCGGCGCGCAGGCCGCCGCCGCGGGCCTGGACTATCGCACCCGGGGCCGTGACCACGGCAACACCTTCGACATGCACCGGCTGCTGCACTTCGCCAAGGAGCAGGGACGGCAGTCCGCGCTGCTGGACGCGCTCTACCGGGCGAACTTCGCCGAGGAGCGGTCCGTCTTCACCGAGGGCGACGCGCGGCTGGTGGAGCTGGCCGCCGGGGCAGGGCTGGACGCCGACGCCGTCCGCGCGGTCCTCGCCGACCCGGCCGCCTACGCCGACGAGGTCCGCGCCGACGAACGGGAGGCCGCCCAGCTCGGCGCGAACGGGGTGCCGTTCTTCGTCCTGGACCGCGCCTACGGCGTCTCGGGCGCCCAGCCCGCCGAGGTCTTCGCACAGGCGCTCACCCAGGCGTGGGGCGAACGCCCGCCGCTCACCCTCGTCCCCGCCGGCGACGGGGACGCCTGCGGCCCGGACGGCTGCGCGGTGCCGCGGGACTGAGCCCGGCGCGGCGGCTGCCCATGAGTGGCGCTGTCCATAAGCGTTACTTGGACACAGCTCGTATAAACAGGTGATGGACTTTTATTTCCTGGGGCCGCACAGTGGACCCATGGAGACCTTCGAGCCCCTCGTCCGTGCCGAGTTCGCCCCGAAGAACACCTATCTGAACACCGCGTCCCTCGGGCTGCTGCCGGCCCGTACGGTCGCGGCCCTGCGGACGGCCGCGGAGGCCGTGGCCGCCGGGCAGCCCACCGACATGTTCGCCGACGTGGAGGCGGCCCGCGCCTGCTTCGCCCGGCTGGTGCGGGTGCCCGAACGCCAGGTGGCGGCCGGCGGCTCGGTCGCCGTCTACAGCGGCCTCGTCGCCGCCTCGCTGCCCGAGGGCGCCGAGGTGCTCACCGCCGAGGGCGACTTCAGCTCCGTGGTGAACCCCTTCCACGTCCGCCGCGACCTGAAGGTGCGCAGCGTGCCGCTGGAGCAGCTCGCGGAGGCGGTCCGGCCCGGGACCGCGCTGGTCGCGGTGAGCGCCGCGCAGTCCGCGGACGGCCGGATCGCCGACCTGCCCGCCATCCGGGCGGCGGCCCGCGCGCACGGGGCGCGCACCTACGTCGACGCCTCCCAGGCGGCCGGCTGGCTGGACCTCGACGCCGGCGCCTGCGACTACCTCGCCGCCGTCGCCTTCAAGTGGCTGCTGTGCCCGCGCGGCGTCGCCTTCCTCGTCGTCCCCGAGGACCTGGGCGGCCTTAGCCCGTTGTTCGCCGGCTGGGTGGCCGGCGAGCGGCCCTGGGACAGCTGCTACGGTCCGGTCGACGAACTCGCCCACACCGCCCGGCGGTTCGACGAGAGCCCGGCGCTCTTCTCCTACGCGGCCGGGCGCCGCTCGCTGGAACTGGTCGAGGAACTGGGCGTGGACGCCGTACGGGCCCATGACCTGGCCCTGGCCGACCGGTTCCGTGCCGGGGTGGCCGCCCTGGGCCGCGAACCGCTGCCGGCGCCCGGCTCCCCGATCGTGTCCGTGCCCGGACTGGGCGACCGGCAGGGCGAGCTGAGCGCGGCGGGCATCGAGGTCTCCGCCCGCGCGGGCAATCTGCGGGCCGCCTTCCACCTCTACAACACGGAGGCGGACGTGGACCGGCTGCTGGACGTGCTGGCGGGCTGAGCGGGACGGGTGCAGGGGGTCCCGCCACGGACGCGCGCGGGGCCCCGGCCACGGACGCGGGCAGGACCCCGGCCACGGACGCGGGCAGGGGCCTCCCGTCCCACACGAGGAGGCCCCTGCCCGCGTCCGCCGGACACGTCCGACCGCGTCCGGCGACGATCGGTCACCGCACCGGGGTGAAGTCCCGCGCCCCGATGAAGTCCGGCCTGCGCACCGGTGCCGAGAACGGCTCCACCGCCGTGTTCTCCACGCTGTTGAACACGATGAAGACGTTGCTGCGCGGGTACGGCGTGATGTTGTCGCCGGAGCCGTGCATGCAGTTGCAGTCGAACCAGGTGGCCGAGCCCGCCTTCCCGGTGAACAGCTTGATGCCGTGCGCACCGGCCAGCGAGGTCAGCGCCTCGTCGGAGGGCGTGCCCGCGTCCTGCATCTGCAGCGACTTCTTGTAGTTGTCCTCGGGCGTGGCCCCGGCGCAGCCCAGGAACGTCTTGTGCGACCCCGGCATGATCATCAGACCGCCGTTGGTGTCGAGGTTCTCGGTCAGCGCGATCGAGACGGACACCGTCCGCATGTTCGGCAGACCGTCCTCGGCGTGCCAGGTCTCGAAGTCCGAGTGCCAGTAGAAGCCGCTGGCGCCGAAGCCCGGCTTGACGTTGATCCGGGACTGGTGGACGTAGACGTCCGAGCCGAGGATCTGCCGGGCCCGGCCGACCACCCGCGGATCGCGCACCAGCGCGGCGAACACCTCGCTGATCCGGTGCACCTCGAAGACCGAGCGGATCTCCTTGGACTTCGGCTCGACGATCGAGCGCTCGTCGGCGCGGATCGCCGGGTCGGTCACCAGCCGGTCCAGCTCCCGCTGGTAGACGGCGACCTCGTCGGGGCCGATCAGCTGGTCGACGGCGAGGAAGCCGTCGCGCTCGAACGCCTGGAGGTCGGCGTTCGCGATCGGGCCGGGCGTGTCCGGGGAGCCCCAGACGACCGGGTCCTGGCGGGGGACGGCCACCTCGGTGGCGCCGCGGGTCGGGTAGAGGTCCTTCACGGTGGCGGTGGTCATGGCTTCCTCACACCTCCTCGGGCTCGGTGAGCAGCGGGTAGACGCCGTTCTCGTCGTGGTCCTCCCGTCCGGTGACGGGCGGGTTGAAGACGCAGATGCAGTGGAAGTCCTCCTTGACCTTGAGCGTGTGCCGCTCGTGGCCGTCGAGGAGGTACATGGTGCCCGGCGTGATGTGGTACGTCTTCCCGGTCTCGCGGTCGGTCAGTTCGGCGTCGCCCCGGGTGCAGACGACGGCCTCGATGTGGTTGGCGTACCACATCGACGTCTCGGTGCCCGCGTACAGGATCGTCTCGTGCACGGAGAAGCCGACCTTCTCCTTGGCCAGCACGATGCGCTTGCTCTCCCAGGTGCCGGACGCCGCCTTCACGTGCCGGTCGGTGCCTTCGATCTCCTTGAACGAACGGACGATCACGGTGGTACGTGCCTCCTTCTTGCAGGGGTTTTCCAGATGGGCAGGGGAGCCGGTCAGGCCGCGGTCTCGCGGACCGCGCGGGCGAGGGTGCTCATGCCCTCGTCCAGCTCCTCGGGGGTGGTGGTCAGGGCCGGCAGCAGCTTGACGACCTCGCTCTCCGGACCGGACGTCTCGATGAGCAGGCCGAGTTCGAAGGCGCGCGCGGCGACCCGCCCGGCGCGGCCCTTGTCGTGGAACTCCAGGCCCCACACCAGGCCGCGGCCGCGGTACTCCTTGACGTCGGCGAGGTTCTCCTCGGTGATCGAGACCAGCCACTGCTCGACCTGCTCGCCGCGGGTGCGGGTCTGCTTCTCCATCGCCGACCCGTCCGTCCAGTACGCCTCCAGGGCGGCGGTGGCGGTGACGAAGGCCGGGTTGTTGCCGCGGAAGGTGCCGTTGTGCTCGCCCGGCTCCCAGATGTCCAGCTCGGGCCGGAACAGGCACAGCGACATGGGCAGGCCGTAGCCGCTGATGGACTTCGACACGGTGACGATGTCGGGCGTGATCCCGGCCTCCTCGAAGGAGAAGAACGCGCCGGTGCGGCCGCAGCCCATCTGGATGTCGTCCACGATGAGCAGCATGTCCTGGCGTTCGCACAGCTCCTTGAGGGCGCGCAGCCACTCGGGCCGGGCGACGTTGATGCCGCCCTCGCCCTGCACGGTCTCCACGATCACGGCGGCCGGCTTGTTCAGGCCGGAGCCCTGGTCCTCAAGGAGCCGCTCGAACCACAGGAAGTCCGGGACCTGGCCCTCGAAGTAGTTGTCGAACGGCATGGGCGTGCCGTGCACCAGCGGGATACCGGCGCCGGCTCGCTTGAACGCGTTGCCGGTGACCGCGAGCGAGCCCAGCGACATGCCGTGGAAGGCGTTGGTGAACGACACGATCGCCTCGCGCCCCTTCACCTTGCGGGCCAGCTTCAGCGCGGACTCCACCGCGTTGGTGCCGGTCGGGCCCGGGAACATCACCTTGTACGGCAGGTCGCGCGGGCGCAGCACCAGATTCTGGAAGGTCTCCAGGAAGCGGCGCTTGGCGACGGTGGACATGTCCAGCCCGTGGGCGATGCCGTCGCGTTCCAGGTAGTCGATCAGCGCCCGTTTGAGCACCGGGTTGTTGTGGCCGTAGTTGAGTGAGCCGGCGCCCGCGAAGAAGTCGAGGTACTCATGGCCGTCCTCGTCGTACAGGCGGCTGCCGCGCGCGCGGTCGAAGACGGTGGGCCAGCCGCGGCAGTAGCTGCGCACCTCGGACTCCAGGGTCTCGAAGACGCTCAGGTCGGGCTGGGTGATGGTCACGACGAATCGCTCCTCGGTGGGGGAGTGGAAGATCGGGGCAGGCCAGGAAGAGGCAGGTGCGGGGGTGCGGCGGGTGCGGTGAGGCAGGTGCGGGGTTCAGTGGTGCAGCGGGCCGATGCGGTGCAGGACCTCGGGGTCGTGCGGCCCGTCGGGGAACTGCCCGGCGGCGAACAGCACTTCGCGCTCGACGCCGGCGCCGTGCCGGGCGGCGAAGGAGGCGAAGAGCCGCTCGGAGGCGGTGTTGCCCGGGGTGATGGTGGTCTCGACGGTGGTGAGTCCGCCCTCGGCGGCGACGCGGGCGGCGAGCGCGTCCAGCAGCCGGCCGGCCAGGCCGCGGCCCTGGTGGCCGGCGTCCACGGCGACCTGCCACACCAGGAGGGTGCCGGGGCGGTCGGGCCGCACGTACCCGGTGACGAAGCCGACGGGTGTGCCGTCGGCGTCGCGCGCCACGACGGACGTGGCGGCGAAGTCGCGGCACCACAGCAGGTAGCTGTAGGAGGAGTTCACATCCAGCGTCCCGGAATCCTTGGCGAGCCGCCACAGGGCGGCGCCGTCGGATACGGAGGGGTGCTCGATGGTCACGGCATCCGGTATTTCCGTGGCTTCGGTTCGCAGGTCTGCTTGTGCGGCAGTCATGCGAATTGAACTTACCGAGCTGAATTCAAAAATGCATCGCCGGATGCCCTTACGCGAAAGGGGTCGATGTGTTACCGCGCGGGCGCGCGTTCGCGCGAGGGGTGGAGGTTTGGGACGATTTGCCGGTTAAATACCGGACGAAAAGGGCGTGCATGTGGAGTGCGTCACACCCATGTAAGTCGCGTCACAGTCCCGGAATCGGCCCGGCCCGACCTCGGGAAACCATTCGAAAACGTCGCGTTTACAGATTGGAAAACGGGGCAGAAGAAGACGGATAGCTATCCTCGATTAATTCCCGGAATTGAATTCCTGTGTTTTTCCGCCCCGATATCCAGCGGGGGTGCCGGTGGCGGCGCCGCTAGCGCCAGGCCGCCGAGGCGGCGCGCCGCGCCCCTTCCAGGTCGACCCCGTTCCCACGTTTCCCGTCCACGTCGCCCGCGGCCCGCTCGGCGGCCAGGGCGGTGCCCAGGGCCGTCAGGCACGCCTGGACCGTCTCCAGGGTGGCGTCCTGCCCGTAGTGGTTGACCCGGATCATCTCCGCGGCGAGCGGACCGCCGCCCGCGGCCAGCGGGAGGCCCGGGGCCGCGGCCAGCGCGCGGGCCACCAGCGCGGAGGCCGCGACATCCGCCGGGGCGCGCAGGGTGGTGGCGACCGGGGCCGCCTCGGACGCCTGGTGGACGTAGGGCTCCAGGCCCCCGCCCAGGGCTGTCGCGCCCGCCCGGGTGGCCGCGGCCGCCGAGCGGTGGCGGGCCGTCACCGCGTCCAGGCCGACCGCCTCGATGCGCTCGACACACGCCTCCAGGGCGAGCATCTCCAGCTGGGCCGGCGCGTGCAGCAGGGCCGTGCGGCCGCCGTCGATCCAGCGTTCCTTCCAGTCGAGCAGCGACAGGTAGGAGCGGCGGGGCGCCCGCGGGTTGGCCGCCATCCGGGCCCAGGCGCGCTCGCTGACCGACACCGCCGACACCCCGGCCGGCCCGCCCATCGCCTTCTGCGCGCCGATCACGCACAGGTCCACGCCCCACGCGTCCGGCAGCACCGGCTCGGCGCCGATGGAGGCCACCGCGTCCAGGTAGAAGAGGGCGCCCTGCTCCCGCACGGCCTCCCCGATCTCCGCGACCGGGTTGGTGTTGCCGGTGGCGGCCTCCGCGTGCACCAGCGACACGAAGTCGATCTCCGGGTGCGCGGCGAAGGCGGCGCGCACCTGCGCGGCGGTGACCGCCGTGTGGAACGGCACCGCCAGGTCGTGCACCGTCGCACCGCAGTCCCGCAGCCAGTCGCCGAAGGTCTGCCCGTACGGGCCGGTGATCACGTTCAGCGCCACCGTGCCCGGACCGGCCGTCGCGCGGATCGCGCCCTCCAGCGGCAGCAGCGCCTCGCCCTGCGTGATCACGACGTCCTGCTCGGTGCCGAGCAGCCGCGCCACCCGGTCCTCGATCGAGGCGAAGCGGGCGGCGCTCAGCGGGGCGAGGTCCAGGAACGGGTGGGTCACGACGGTGCTCTCTTCTCGGTCGCGTCTCGGTCTCGACCGGCTCGGCTGCGGCTTCGGCCGCGGATCGGGCTCGGACCGGACCGGCTCAGCGGCTCGGACCGGCCCGGCCCGGCGCGGTTCATGATCGTCGCGCGCGGGCGACGCTGTCGAGCGTAACCGGCGGCCGTCACCCGCCCACCACCGGTGACGGTGTCCGGGCCAGGGCCTAGGGTGCCGTGCATGAGCGATCAGGCGGTGCTGCACGTGAAGGGGCGGGTGCTCGTCGGCCCGGACGACGACTCGGTCCGCGACGAACTGTGGGTGGTCGGCGGCCGGATCTCCTACGAGCGCCCGGCCGGCGCCCGGGACGTACGGACCGTCGAGGGCTGGGCGCTGCCCGGCCTGGTCGACGCGCACTGCCACGTCGGGCTCGACGCGCACGGCCCGGTCCCCGACGACGTCTCCGAGAAGCAGGCGCTGACCGACCGGGAGGCGGGCACGCTGCTGATCCGCGACGCGGGCTCGCCCTCCGACACCCGTTGGATCGACGACCGCGAGGATCTGCCGAAGATCATCCGGGCGGGCCGGCACATCGCCCGCACCCGCCGCTACATCCGCAACTACGCCCACGAGATCGAGCCCGCCGACCTCGTCGCCTACGTCGCCCGCGAGGCCCGGCGCGGCGACGGCTGGGTCAAGCTGGTCGGCGACTGGATCGACCGCGACCTGGGCGACCTGTCCGCCTGCTGGCCGCGCGAGGCGGCCGAGGCGGCCATCGCCGAGGCGCACCGCCTGGGCGCGCGGGTGACCGCGCACTGCTTCGCGGAGGACTCCCTGCGCGATCTGGTCGAGGCGGGCATCGACTGCATCGAGCACGCCACAGGCCTCACCGAGGACCTGATCCCGCTGTTCGCGGAGCGCGGCGTCGCCATCGTCCCCACCCTCGTCAACATCGCCACCTTCCCCACGCTCGCGGCCGGCGGCGAGGCCCGGTTCCCGCGCTGGTCGGCCCATATGCGCCGGCTCCACGAGCGCCGCTACGACACCGTCCGCGCCGCCCACGACGCGGGCATCCCGGTGTACGTCGGCACGGACGCGGGCGGCTCCCTGCCGCATGGCCTGGTGGCCGGCGAGGTCGCCGAACTCGTCAAGGCGGGCATCCCGCCGCTGCGGGCCCTGTCGGCGACCGCCTGGGGCGCACGCTCCTGGCTCGGCCGCCCCGGCCTGGACGAGGGCGCCCCGGCCGACCTCGTCGTCTACGAGGAGGACCCGCGAGCGGACGTACGGGTGCTGGCGGGCCCGCGCCGGGTGGTCCTGAACGGGCGGATCGTCGGTTAGCTCGACCGGCCGGTGCGACGTGAGCGCGCCCGGCGCGCTCGCACGAAAGGGTGGGACCGGGCGGCCCGGTGGCGAACATCCGTCCCGGGCCGCCTGAAGTAATCGAAAACAAACACGGAAACCCCTCGATGGAGTGAAGTCACCCAGGATCGCCGCCCGTTCACTCTCAGTGCGTAATCCTTTCGGGGTCCCGAGCCATCACCCCTGGGGGTCCCACACCGTGAACCGCCACACCTTCCGCCTGCCCGCCCGCCGCTGCGCCACCGCGGCCGCGGCCACCGTCCTCGCCGTCGCCCCGGTGGCGCTGGCCGGCGCGGGCCCCGCCCACGCGAGCGCCGGCCAGGGCCGTGCGAGCGCGTCCGTCCTGCACGCCGGCCTCGACGTGTCCCTGCTCAACAAGACGGTGGACGTCCCGCTCACCCTCTCCCTCAACGAGGTCCAGGCGCCCGGAAGCGCCCAGCAGGCCGCCCTGACCGCCCGCCTCGACGGCGTCGACGGCGGCAAGCCGTTCAGCGTGCTGCGCGCGGACGTGGCGAAGACGCGGGCGACGGTCTCGCCGGACAAGGCCGAGGGCGGCGTCGAGCTGGCCCACGCCCGCGTCCACGTCCCCGGCCTGCCCCTGCTCTCCGTCATCGAGGTCGGCCAGGTCAGCTCCCGGGCGACCTGCGAGGCCGGCAAGCCCCCGGTGGCGACGAGCGACCTCCTGGGCGCCGTCACGGTGCTCGGCCAGAAGGTAACGCTCACCGCCGGCGGCACGACCAGCGTCCGGGTCCCGGCGGTCGGTGAGGTCCGCCTGGACCTCACCCGGCGCGAGACGACCTCCCGCACCGCCGCGGCCACCGCCCTCCGGCTCAAGATCTCCGTCAACCCGCTCGAACTGAACGTCGCGGACGTGGAAGGCACCCTCACCCTCGCCGCCGCCACCTGCGAGACCCCGGCCGCCCCGCACCAGCCGAAGCCCTCGGCGACCCCCGCCGCGGACGTCGAACCCCAGGGCGCCCCCGCCAAGGCCGACCTCGCGGAAACCGGCGGCAGCTCCCTGACGCCGTACCTGGCGGGCGGCTCGGCGGTACTGCTGGCCGCGGGCGGGGGAGCGGTGGCGGTGGCACGACGGAGGAGGAAGGGGTGAGGACTCGGGGGGCGAAGGCGGGTGACCGGTAGCCGGTAGGGGGGTGCAGGGGATGAGGGCGCTTCCTGGCCACTTCCTGGGGGGGCGGGTGAGGAGGCGGAGCCCCCCCAGGGCGGAACCCTTTCTCCTCAGCGGGCGGGCGGCGCTCCGCCCCGGGGCCCGGCCGGGGGCGGAGCCTCGGAGACCGGACCTCTCTCCCTACCGAATCGGGCGGGCGTGCGTGCGAACTCCCCGGGGCCGGGGGCGGAGCCCCGAGGACGGAAGCCTTCTCCTCACCGCGTCGGGCGGGCGGGTGGGCAACGCTCGCCGAGAGCGACCCGCACCGCCTCCAGGAACCCGTCCACCACCCCCCGCCCCCGCACAGCGACCCGCACCCACTCCTCCCCGAGGCCGGGAAACGTGTCCCCGCGCCGCACCGCGAACCCGAGTTCACGCAGCCGCCCCCGTACCTTCGCCGCCCCCTCCATCCGTACCAGCACGAAGGGCCCCTCGGCCGGCCCGGCCACCCGCACCCCGTGCCCGTGCCCGGCGAGGGCGGCCAGCCCCGCGACCAGATGCTCCCGGTCCGCCGCGATCCGCCGCGCCGCCTGCGCCGCCTCCGCCAGCGCCGCCGGCGCCACGCACGCCTCGGCCGCCGCCAGCGCCGGTGTGGACACCGGCCACAGCGGCTGGGCCCGTTCCAGGTCGGCGATGGTCTCCGGCGCGGCCAGGACGTACCCGATCCGCAGCCCGGCCAGCCCCCAGGTCTTGGTCAGGCTGCGCAGGACCACCAGGCCGGGTACGTCCGTCCGCCCGGCGAGCGCCTCCCGCTCGCCGGGCACCGCGTCCATGAACGCCTCGTCGACGACCAGCGTCCGCCCGGGCCGGGCCAGCCCGGCGAGCACGGCGGCCGGGTGCAGCACGGACGTCGGGTTGGTCGGGTTGCCGACCACCACCAGATCCGCGTCCTCGGGCACGGCCGCCGGGTCGAGGCGGAAACCGTCCGCCGCCCGCAGCAGCACCCGGTCGACGGTGTGTCCCGCGTCCCGCAGCGCCGCCTCCGGCTCGGTGAACTGCGGGTGCACCACCACCGGCCGGCGCACCTTCAGCGCCCGCGCCAGCAGCACGAACGCCTCCGCCGCCCCGGCCGTCAGCAGCACCCGCTCCACCGGCAGCCCGTGCCGCGCCGCCACCGCCGCCCTCGCGGCCCGCCCGTCCGGATAGGCCGCGAGCGAGGCGAGGGATCCGGCGATCCGCTCCCGCAGCCAGGCCGGCGGGGTGTCGGCCCGTACGTTCACGGCGAGATCGACCAGCGCGGAACCCCCGTCCCGTACCTCCGCGTCCCCGTGGTGGCGCAGATCGTGCCCGCCGTCCGGCCGGCCTGTCCCGAAATCGTCAGTGCGCATGCGAGTGGGCGTGCCCTCCGTGCTGGTGGTCTTCGTCATGGTGGTCCCCGTGCTGGTGGCCTTCGGGATCGCCGTACCGGTCCTGGCGGCCCGGCCGGCCGGGCTGGGCATGCTGCCCGGCGATCAGCGCGACGGCGTGCCCGCGCCGGGCCTCGGCGACCGCCGTGCGGGCCCGTTCCTCCTCGGCGCCGGGCCCGGACGCCAGGACGCGGGTGCCGGGCGGCAGCAGGTCGCGGACCCGGCCGGCGTACCGGACGTACCGGCCGGGTCCCACGAGCACGCGGGCGCGGCGCAGTGCGGCCCGGGCCGCAGGGGTGAGCAGGCCCCGGCCGCCCGGCCCGGGGTCGAGCACCACGAGCCGCCCGGGCGCGGGACGGCGTACGACCGCGCAGGTGGCCCTCGCCGCCCGCCCGTCCGCGCCCCGCGACTTCCGCTTGGGGACGAGGAGGTCGCCCCCGCCGGCGAGGGCGGCGGCCTCCGCGACCGAGGGGGTGCCGGCGGCGGCCAGCGGCGCGCCGGACGGGTTCGGCACGGCGACCCGGGCCAGTTCGGCGGCGGAGTACGTCACCAGGGGCACGCCCAGGTGCCCGGCCGCCGCGACGACGCCGGGCTCGGCCGCCTTGGCGTCCACGGTGGCCAGCAGGGCCACACTGCGCGCCGACAGGCCCGCGTCCCGCAGCGCCGCCTCGATCAGTCCCCGCACCTCACCGGCCGGCACGCCGCGCGAGGCGCCCACCCCCACGACGAGGGACGGCGGCCGCAGGACCACCTCCCGCTCGCCGGGCGCCACGGCACGGTCCGTCACCCGGACGGCGTACGCGGCGCCGGCCTGCGGCACCGCCACGGGCAGTACGGGCAGCGCGGGCAGCGGCCACGGCACCTCGGCGTCGAAGGCGACCGGCTCCCCGTCGAGCAGCGCCCGCGCCACCCCGGCCGCGTCCCCCTCCACCGGCAGCCCGAGGACGTCCAGCCCGGCCGGGCCCGCGCCCACCGCCCCGGCGCACCGGCCGCCCTCCTCGACGTACACCACCCCCGGGCCGGCCGGCCGGAACACGACGCCGGCCTCGCACAGCGCCCGCACCACGCGGAGGACCGGCAGGTCGGCGGCACCGTACCCGCCGTCAGCAGCGCCACCAGCGTCGGTGTCGGCACCGGCGAAGGGCACCTCGCCACCGGGGACATCGGCCATGGGCTCGGGTCCTCTCGTACGGAATGTCATGGTGTGGGACGGCCGGGCGAGGGCCGGATGTGCGCGAACGGTCCCTGATCGGATAGCAAGGGCACATGGCGGTCTTCGTCGCGCTCGGCGCGTTCCTGATGACGCTGGCCGGCGGCTGGACGGCACAGCGGGTCACCGACCGCCGCCATCTGGTCCTCGGACTGGCCGGCGGCCTGATGCTCGGCGTGGTCGGACTCGACCTGCTGCCCGAGGCACTGCACGCGGTGGGCCGGGAGGTGTTCGGCGTACCGGCGGCGCTGCTGCTGTTCGTGACCGGCTTCCTGCTGGCCCACCTGGTGGAACGCCTGCTGGCCAGCAGGCAGGCCGCGCACGGCGGCGACGAGAGTCACCAGCACCGCGCCCCCGAGGTGGGCCTGACGGCGGCGGGCGCCATGGTCGGGCACAGCGTCATGGACGGCGTGGCGATAGGCGCCGCCTTCCAGGTGGGCGGCGGCATGGGCGCCGCCGTGGCGCTCGCGGTCATCGCCCACGACTTCGCGGACGGCTTCAACACCTTCACCCTCACCAGCCTCTACGGCAACGCCCGCCGCAAGGCCGTCGCGATGCTCGTCGCGGACGCGCTGGCCCCGGTGGTGGGCGCCGCCTCGACCTCGTTCGTCAGCATCCCGGAATGGTTCCTCGGCGGCTATCTCGGCCTCTTCGGCGGCGTACTCCTCTACCTCGCCGCGGCCGAGATCCTGCCCGAGGCCCATCACGAGCACCCGGCCCGCTCGACCCTGCTGTGCACGGTCGCGGGCGTGCTGTTCATCTGGCTGGTGGTCGGCCTGGCGGCCTGACCGCACCCACGGCGCGGGAGCCGGGACACGGGGCCGCGAAGCCGGTCCGCCCGGACGCACAGCTGATCCGTCCGTCCGTGCAGCTGATCCGTCCGTCCGCGGAGCCGATCCGTCCGGCCGTGCAGCTGATCCGCCCGGACGCGGAGCCGGTCCGCCCCGACGCACAGCTGATCCGGCCGTCCGTGCAGCTGATCCGTCCGTCCGTGCAGCCGGCTCGCCCGGACGCCGAGCCGGTCCGCCCGGACGCCGAGTCGGTCCGGCTGGACGCGGAGCCGATCCGTCCGGCCGTGCAGCCGATCCGTCCGTCCGTGCAGCCGGTCCGCCCGGACGCCGAGCCGGTCCGCCCGGGCGTGAAGACGGTTCGCCCGGCCGTGCAGCCGGCGCACGGCTCACAGCCTGCCGTCCACTCCGGCCGGCGGTCCGCCGCTCATGACGTACGGCACCTCTCCACGAACCGGCGGGCCACACCCGGCGCGCCCGCCCAGTGCGTGTGCAGGTAGCTCGCGTGCACGTTCTGCCGGACGAACCCCTCCACCCGCCGCTCGGGCGTCCGCAGCCCCCAGGCGGGGGTGTCTCCGGCGCCCGGCTCGACGGCCGTGCGGTGGAACTCGTGCCCGCGCATCCGCTGCCCGGCGCCCGCGAGCACACTGTCGCTCACGGCCACCGCGTCCCGGTAGCCCAGCGTGAGCCGCCCGGTCATCCGCGCGGTGGCCTCCAGCACCCCGCACATCGGCTTCCCGTCCAGCTCCCGGCACAGGTACAGCAGCCCGGCGCACTCGGCCGCGACCGGCGCCCCGGCGCGCACGAGGGCGCCGACCGCCGCGCGCAGCGGCTCGTTGGCGGACAGCTCGGCGGCGTACACCTCGGGGAAGCCGCCGCCGATCACCAGCCCGCGCGTGCCCTCGGGCAGCGCCTCGTCGCGCAGCGGATCGAACGGGACGACCTCCGCCCCGGCGGCGGACAGCAGCTCGGTGTGCTCGGCGTAGGAGAAGGTGAACGCGGACCCGCCGGCCACGGCGACCCGCACGCGTGCGCCCGGCCCCCGATCCTGGCCCTGACTCCCGCCCGGGGCCTGACTCCCGCCCGGGGCCTGGCTCTCGCGCTGCCCCTGACTCCCGCCGTGCCCTTGGTTCCCGCCCTGTCCCTGACTCCCGCCGTGCCCTTGGTTCCCGCCCTGTCCCTGGCTCCCGCCGTGCTCCTGGCTCCCGCCGTGCCCCTGCCCCTCGTCCTGCCCCCGGCCGGAAGCCCCCGGACCCGCCGCCTCACCCGCGTCCCAAGCCGCACCGCCCAGCGCCCCCGCGCTCCGTGCCAGCGCCACCAGCGCGGCGACATCGCACCCGGCCGCCACCTGCGCGGCCATCGCCGCGACCGCCTCCGTCGCGGCCCCCTGCCGCTCGGCGACCGGCACCAGGCCCAGGTGCCGCGACGGAGTGTCGACCTGCGGCGCCCGCCGCAGCACCCCCAGCACCGGGACCCCCACCGAGTCCATCGCCTCCCGCAGCAGCGCCTCGTGCCGGTCGGAGGCGACCTTGTTGAGGATCACGCCGCCGATCCGCACCTCGGGGTCCCAGGTCACGAACCCGTGCACCAGCGCGGCCACCGACCGCGACTGCGACGAGGCGTCCACGACCAGCACCACCGGCGCCCGCAGCAGCTTCGCCACGTGCGCGGTGGACGCCAGCTCGCCCTCGCCCGCGGCGCCGTCGTACAGGCCCATCACGCCCTCGACGACGGCGATGTCACACCCGCGCGACCCGTGCAGGAACAACGGCCCCACCAGCTCGGGCCCGCACAGGTAGGCGTCCAGGTTGCGGCCCGCGCGGCCGGTGGCGAGCGCGTGGTACCCGGGGTCGATGTAGTCCGGTCCGACCTTGTGCGGGGACACCGTGTGCCCCCGCGCGGCCAGCGCGGCCATCAACCCCGTGGCGACGGTGGTCTTGCCGCTGCGCGAGGCGGGCGCGGCGACGACCAGCCGAGGCACGGAACTCACCACTCGATGCCCTTCTGGCCCTTCTGGCCGTCGTCCATGGGGTGCTTGACCTTGGACATGTCGGTGACGAGATCGGCGAAGTCCACCAGCTGCTGCGGCGCGTTCCGGCCGGTGATCACGACATGCTGGGTCCCGGGCCGGTTGCGCAGCACCTCCACGACCTCGTCGGTGTCGATCCAGCCCCAGTGCAGCGGGTACGCGAACTCGTCCAGCACGTACAGCCGGTACGTCTCGGCGGCCAGGTCCCGCTTGACCTGCTCCCAGCCCTCCCGCGCCTTGGCCTCGTTGTCGGTCTGCGCGTCCCGCTGGACCCAGGACCAGCCCTCGCCCATCTTGTGCCAGGCGACGCTGCCGCCCTCGCCGGAGTCCCCGAGCACCCGCAGCGCCCGCTCCTCGCCGACCCGCCACTTCGCCGACTTGACGAACTGGAACACCCCGATCGGCCAGCCCTGGTTCCAGGCGCGCAGCGCCAGCCCGAACGCGGCGGTCGACTTGCCCTTGCCCACCCCCGTGTGCACGGCGACCAGCGCCCGGTTGCGCCGCTGGCGTGTCGTCAGCCCGTCCTGCGGTACGACACTCGGCTGTCCCTGCGGCATTACGCGGCCCTCCTCGACGTCCCCTGCACATCCCGTACCAGCCCGGCGATCGAGTCGGCCCGCAGCTCGTCCAGCGTGACGGCCGTGCCGTCCAGCTCACCCGCGAGCCGCCCGGCCAGCCCCAGCCGCACCGGCCCCGACTCGCAGTCCACGACCACACTGGCGGTCCCCGCGGCCGCCAGCAGCCGCGCGGCCCGCCCGGCCAGCGCGACCGGTTCCGGGCCGCCCGTGGCCCGCCCGTCCGTCACCACCACGACCAGCGCCCGCCGCGCGGGGTCCCGCAGCCGCTCCACCCGCAGCACCTCGTGCGCCCGCAGCAGCCCGGCGGCCAGCGGGGTGCGCCCGCCGGTGGGCAGCGACTCCAGCCGGACCGCCGCCGCGTCCACCGACGAGGTGGGCGGCAGCGCGACCTCGGCCGAGGTCCCCCGGAAGGTCACCAGCCCCACCTTGTCCCGCCGCTGGTAGGCGTCGAGGAGCAGCGAGAGCACGGCACCCTTGACCGCGCCCATCCGCTGCCGCGCCGCCATCGACCCGGAGGCGTCCACCACGAACAGCACGAGGTTGCCCTCGCGCCCCTCCCGGGTCGCCTGCCGCAGATCGTCGCGCCGCACCACCAGCCCCGGCCCTGACCGGCCCCGCGCCCGCTGGTGCGGGGCGGCGGCCTGCACGGTCGCCGCCAGGTGCAGCTTGGTCAGCGTGGAGCGCGGCCGGCGCGCGCCGGTGGTGCGTCCGTGCTCGGTGCGCGCCCGCGAGCGCCGCCCGGCGGCGCCCTCGCCGAGCCCGGGCACGCTCAGCACCTTGGTGCGGAACGGCTCGCCGGCCCGCACCGCGGACTGCTCGCCCGCGCCGGCCCGGGCGGGCTGCGGCTCGCCGTCGGCCCCGGCCGGCTGCGGCTCGGTGTCGGCCCCGGCGGGCTCCGGCTCGCCGCCTGCCTGGTCCTCCTCCGGGCGCGCGGCGCCGTCCCCGCCCTGCGGGGCGCCGTCGTCGGGGGCGGGCTGCCCGCCGCCACCGCCGGGCCCGTCCGGGCCGGGGTCCGGCTCGTCGTCGTCCTCCGGCCCGGCGAACTCCTCCAGCGTCTCGTCGAGTCTGTCCTCGTCGAGCCCCGGCGCGTCGAACGGGTTGCGCCGGCGCCGGTGCGGCAGCGCGAGCAGCGCCGCCTGCCGTACGTCCTCGGCGAGCACGTCGGTGCGGCCCGCCCACGCGGCCAGCGCGGTCGCCGTACGCGCCATCACGATGTCGGCGCGCATGCCGTCCACCTCGAAGGCCGCGCAGGTCGCCGCGATCTGCCGCAGCGGCCCGTCACCGAGCCGCACCCGCGGCAGCAGCTCCCGCGCCGCCGCGATCCGGGCCCGTACGGCGGCCTCCTCGTCGGCCCAGCGCGCGGCGAACGCGGCCGGGTCGTCGTCGTACGCCAGCCGCCTGCGCACGACCTCCACCCGCTGGTCGGGTTCGCGCGAGGCGGCCACCTCCACGGTCAGCCCGAACCGGTCCAGCAACTGCGGCCGCAGTTCGCCCTCTTCCGGGTTCATGGTGCCCACCAGCAGGAACCGCGCGGCATGCCGGACGGAGACGCCCTCGCGCTCGACGTACGAGGCGCCCATGGCGGCGGCGTCCAGCAGCAGGTCCACGAGGTGGTCGTGGAGCAGGTTGACCTCGTCGACGTAGAGGATGCCCCGGTGGGCGTCGGCGAGCAGTCCGGGCTCGAACGCCTTCACGCCCTCCGCCAGCGCCCGTTCGATGTCCAGCGCGCCCACCAGGCGGTCCTCGGAGGCGCCGACCGGCAGCTCGACCATGCGGGCCGGGCGCGACTCGAAGGCCCCCGGTTCGTGCGGGCCGTCCGGGCAGGTGGGGTCGGGGGAGTCCGGATCGCACGAGAACCGGCACCCGGCGACCACGTCCACACCGGGCAGCAGTGCCGACAGCGCCCGTACGGCGGTGGACTTCGCGGTGCCCTTCTCGCCGCGGACCAGCACGCCGCCGACCGCCGGGGAGACGGCGTTCAGCAGCAGCGCGAGCCGCAGGTCGTCCTGGCCCACGACCGCCGTGAACGGAAACGGGGTACTCACTTCTCGTCGCCCTCCAAGTCGCCTTCAAGATTCTGATACATGCTCATGCCGGCGTCCCTGGCGTCCCTGGCGTCCCTGGCGCTCCCGGCGGGACGAAGGGCAGCCCCCGCGGCGGTCCCGACTCGATGAGCCGCCACAGCGCGTCCGTGTCCGCGTGCTGTTCGATCAGGTCGCCGAGCCGGTCGAGCTGCTCCTCGCGCAGCGCGGCGAACGAGGTGCCGGGCGCCGGGACGAAACGCCGGCCGGCCGCGGCGGCCACCTCGCGCAGGAAGGCCCGCCGGAAGCCGTCCGACTCCAGCGAGCCGTGCCAGTGGGTGCCCCAGGTCTGTCCGTCCCGGCAGCCGTCCAGGAACGCCTCACCGCCGGTGACCTCGGCGATCCCGTGGTGGATCTCGTAGCCCTCGACCCGCTCGCCCAACGCCTCGCCGGCCGGCCGGGTCAGGGTCTTCTCGCGGGCGAAGCGGACCCGCACCGGCAGCAGACCCAGCCCGTCGACGTGCCCGCGGCGGCTCTCCACGTCGTCCTCGATGTGCTCCCCGAGCAGTTGGAAGCCGCCGCAGACGCCGAGGATCGGCCGGCCCTCGGCGGCCCGGCGGCGCAGCGCGCCGGCCAGGCCCCGTTCACGCAGCCAGTCCAGCGCGCGCACGGTGCCGCGGGTGCCCGGGACCACCACGAGGTCGGCGTCGGCCACCTCCTCGGGCCGGTCCACGAACCGCACCACGACGCCCGGTTCGGCGGCCAGCGCGTCCACGTCGGTGAAGTTCGACATCAGCGGGACGGCGCAGACCGCGACCCGCAGCACGTCCTCGCCCACCGGCGGGGCGACGGCCGACTCCCGTACGGCGCCGCGCAGCGACACCCGCAGCCCGTCCTCCTCGTCGATGCCGAGCCCGTGCCGGAACGGCAGCACGCCGTAGGTGCGCCGGCCGGTGAGCCCGCGCAGCATGTCGAGCCCCGGCTCCAGCAGCGAGACATCACCGCGGAACTTGTTGACGAGGAACCCGGCGACCAGTTCCTGGTCCTCGGGGGACAGCAGGGCGACGGTGCCGAAGAAGGAGGCGAAGACACCGCCGCGGTCGATGTCCCCGACGACGAGCACGGGCAGCCGCGCGCCCCGGGCGACGCCCATGTTGACGATGTCGGTGCGGCGCAGGTTGATCTCCGCCGGGCTGCCCGCCCCCTCGCAGATCACCGCGTCGTACATGCCGCGCAGCTCGGCCAGGCAGTCCAGCACGGTGCCCAGCAGCCGCTCCTGGCGCCCGGAGTGGTAGCCGCGCGCGCTCATCTCGCCCACCGGCTTGCCCAGCAGCACCACCTGGCTGCTCTGCTCGCCGCCCGGCTTGAGCAGCACCGGGTTCATCAGCGCGGTCGGCTCGATCCGGCAGGCCTGCGCCTGCATGGCCTGCGCCCGCCCGATCTCGGCGCCCTCGCGGGTGACGAAGGAGTTCAGGGACATGTTCTGCGCCTTGAACGGGGCGACCTTGACGCCCTGCCGCGCCAGCCACCGGCAGATCCCGGCGGTGACGACGCTCTTGCCGGCGTCGGAGGTGGTCCCGGCGACGAGCAGACCGCCGCTCATGAGGTACGTCCCTTCGTCAGGCGGCCGCGCACGACGCTCGCGGCGGCGCAGGTGCCGAGCGCGAGCCAGCCCACCCGCCGGGAGAGCCGCACGGCCCGGTCGATGTCGCCGGCCCGCACCGCGCGCCCCGACGCCCCGTTCAGCACCGGCCGGTGCTCCACCCGGCCCGCGTACGACAAGGTGCCCCCCAGCCGCACCCCGAGCGCCCCCGCGAAGGCGGCCTCCACCGGCCCGGCGTTGGGGCTCGGGTGGAGCCGGGCGTCGGCGCGCCAGGCCCGTGCGGCCCCGCGCGGATCGCCGCCGGCCACGGTGGCCAGCACGGCCGTCAGCCGCGCCCCCGGCCAGCCGGCCACGTCGTCCAGCCGGGCCGCGGCCCAGCCGAAGCGCCGGTGGCGGGGCGACTTGTGGCCGACCATGGCGTCCAGGGTGTTGACGGCCCGGAACCCGGCGAGCCCCGGCACCCCGGCGACCGCGCCCCAGACCAGGGCGCCCACCACGGCGTCCGAGGTGTTCTCGGCGACCGACTCGACGACCGCGCGGGCGACGCCGTCGGCGTCCAGGAACCGCGGGTCGCGCCCGCACAGATGCGGCAGCCGGGCCCGGGCGGCCTCGATGTCGCCCGCCTCCAGCGCCCGGCCGATGGTGCGGGCCTCCCGGGCCAGGGAGGTGCCGCCGACGACGGCCCAGGTGGCGGCGGAGGTCAGCGCGAGGGAGGCGGCGGGGGAGGACCGCACGGCACGCGCGGCGGCGGCGCCCAGCGCGGCGGCGCCGCCGGCGCACAGCGCGGTGTGGAGCGCGCCCCAGCCGCGGTGGTCCCGCCACAGCACGCGTTCCGCGGCGCCGGCGGCCCGTCCGAACGCGGCGACCGGGTGCCCGCGGCGCGGATCGCCGAGGAGCAGGTCACCGAGGAGGCCGGCCGCGGCGCCGTACGCGAAGACGCGATCGGCACCCATGGGGATCAGTCCCGGGTGCCGGTCGGAGGGGTGCTGAGGGACCTGGGTCGGCAGCCGCGCATGGCGATATGTCCTCACTCAGGGTTTCCGCGCCCTGGTTCGACGAGACCGGCGGCGAGAGTTCCTGGCTCCCGGGGTGTTTTCTCCCCGGTGACAGTGGCGGGACCGCGCCGGATTCGCACCGGCTTCCTCTCGTGCCGCCGTACATGGCCCCGGAAGTCCACCACGGCCCGCGAACACCCGTCAACTCGCTGTTGACCTGCGCAGGCGCACTGAGATGAGGCCCACACCACCGGCGTGTACGACCGGCGTGCGCGGCCGGAGGCCGGCATGGACGACGGGGGTCAGCCCTTGCCGACGATGAGCTGGATGCCGTACACCACCGCCGCCGCGCAGGCGGCGAAGCAGACGTAGGCGCCGGTGACCGCGAGGGTCCCGCCGCCGCTGCCCTGCGCGACGGCCCGCTCGCGGCGGGACAGCCCGGCGATGCCGAGGGTGAACAGGGCGACCAGACCCACGGTGACCGCGATGCTGACGCCGAAGACGGAGCCGAGCGCCGCCCAGTCGATCTTCATGATGATGCTTCCTTGGGGTGCCGGGAGTGCCTGGGGTGCCTGGGGTGCCGGGGTGGCGGTGCCGGGAGGGGCGGGCGCGGGCTCAGACGGTGGCGGCCGGGGGCGCCGCCGCTGCCGCGGGGGCCGGCTCGGGCGCCGTGCCGCGGACCGGACCGGTCGCCTGCACGGGGAACGTTACCGCGGGGAAGGACTCCGCCGGGAAGGACTCGGCCGCGAAGGGCTCCGCGGCGGAAGCGGGGGCGGAGGCGGGCGCCGGGGCCGCCGGGGGCGGGGCGACGGCGGCGATCGCCTGGGTCACCACACCGGCCGGCTCCTGGGCCGGGGCCACATCGGTGTGGTCGACGACCTGGCGGCGGGAGATCTTCCAGATCGTGGCGCTCGCGGCCACCAGGAACACGGCGACCAGCGCGGTGCCCCAGTCACCGAGACCGGTGACGGCCTCCGCGCCCGCGCCGACCAGGGCCGCGGCCGGCAGCGTGAGCACCCAGGCGACGGCCATCCGGCCCGCGGTGGACCAGCGGACCACCCCGCCCTTGCGGCCGAGGCCCGCGCCCATCACCGAACCGGAGACCACGTGCGTGGTGGAGAGCGAGAAACCGAGGTGGGAGGAGGCCAGGATGGCCGCGGCCGCGCTGGTCTGGGCGGCGAAGCCCTGCTGCGGCTGGAGGTCGGTCAGGCCCGAGCCCATGGTGCGGATGATGCGCCAGCCGCCGATGTAGGTGCCCAGCGCGATGGCCAGGCCCGCCGAGAGGATGACCCAGGTGGGAGGGTTGGAACCGGGGGCGAGGGCGCCGCCGGCGACCAGGGCGAGGGTGATGATGCCCATCGTCTTCTGCGCGTCGTTGGTGCCGTGCGCGAGCGAGACCAGTCCGGCGGAGGCGATCTGCCCGACGCGGTGGCCCTTCTCGGCCGCCTTGCCGTCCGCCTTCGCGCCGATGCCGTACGACAGCCGGGTCGCGACCAGCGCGGCGACGCCCGCGACGACCGGGGCGGCGACCGCCGGAATCATGATCTTGGTGACCAGGGCGTCGCCGTGCACCGCGCCGGTGCCGGCCGAGGCGACGGTGGCGCCGATCAGGCCGCCCATCAGGGCGTGCGACGAGCTGGAGGGCAGCCCGACCAGCCAGGTCAGCAGGTTCCACAGGATCGCGCCCACCAGGGCGGCGAAGATGACCTCGGGACGGATGCCGCTCTCGTCGACGAGACCCTTGGAGATCGTGTTGGCGACCTCCACGGAGAGGAAGGCGCCCACCAGGTTGAGCGCGGCGGACATGGCCACCGCGACCTTGGGCTTGAGCGCGCCGGTGGAGATGGTGGTGGCCATCGCGTTGGCGGTGTCGTGGAAACCGTTCGTGAAATCAAACGCGAGTGCGGTCACGACCACAATCGCGAGGATCAGCGAGAAGCTTTCCATTTACCCAGGCAATCGTTCGAGCGTCATTGGCTCGTCGAACGTAGGTAACCAGGGTGAACGGAAGATGAACTGGGCCGGTCGCAGTGGTGTCCGATTCTGTGGTGTGCCTCGCACTCCCACCCGCCGATCCACCCGTCGGCCCATCCGCCGATCCACCCGTCGGCCCGCCGGACGGCTCCCGGGGCGCCCGCCCGGCTGGCAGGATCGGCGCATGGCTGAACAGGAGCGGCGCGTGGGTGGACAGGAGCGGGACGCCCGGGGCGCGAGCGGTGTGCGGAAGGCGCGCGCGGAAGAGCTGAGCGCCTGGGAGGAACTGGTGGCGACGGCCCGCCGGACCGTGGCGGACGGACTCGTCGTCGGCACCTCGGGCAACGTCTCCGTCCGGGTGGGCGACACCGTGCTCGTCACCCCCTCGGGCGTGCCCTACGACCGTCTCACCCCGGACGACGTGACCGGCGTCGCCCTCGACGGCCGGCAGGTGCTCGGCACCCTGGTCCCCACCAGCGAGCTGCCCATGCACCTCGCGATCCACCGCACCACCGACGCGCGCGCCGTCGTCCACACCCACGCCGTGCACGCCACGGCCGTCTCCACCCTGGTGACCGAGCTGCCGCTGGTCCACTACATGGCCGGCGCCCTGGGCGGCCCGGTGCGTGTCGCGCCGTACGCGACCTACGGCACCGAGGAACTGGCCGGGAACATGCTGCGCGCCCTGGCCGGCCGCTCCGGCTGCCTGCTGCGCAACCACGGCACCGTCACCCACGGCGCCACCCTCGACCAGGCCTACGACCGCACCGCCCAGCTGGAGTGGATGTGCCGGCTGTGGCTGACCGCGTCCTCGGTGCCCGGCCTGACGCCGTCGCTGCTGACGGCGGAGCAACTGGCGCAGGCGCAGGAGCGGCTGCGGGGCTACGGACAGCACGGCCCGGAAGCCTGACCACGGTGCCTGCGTGGGGCCTGCCCGGGGCCCCGCGTGGAGGGCGGCCGGAGCCGCAGGGGTGAAGACGGCCGTTCCTGGAACCCGCAAGGACATGTCACCCCGACCGTTCCTCCCGCTGGCCGGTGGACCCGTACGCCAGGACACTGGACCCGTGCGCACAGTCAGAGCGGCGGCCGCTGCCGCCACCGCGGCCCTGGCGGCCGGCGCGGCGAGCGTCGCCGCGGGCCGGTTCGCCAGCGACGCCGCGCTCAAGACGGCCCCGGGCCGGCCCCTGCCCACCGAACCCCGGCTCACCGTGCACTCCACGGCGGCCGGCCAGATCACCCTCACCCGCGACCTGGCCTCCCTGCGCCCGGGCACCTACGGCCTGGCCGGCGACGGCTCCCACGCGATCGTCGGGCCGGTCCTCGACGGCGCCCCGCACCTGCCCGACACCGTCGTACGCCGCCTGGAGCGCGTCACGCACGGCTCGCTGCACCCCCGTGACAAGGTCTGGCTCACCCCCAACCTGCACGTCGGCGACCCGCGCTCCGCCCTCGGCCTGCGCTACGCCGACGTCGACGTCCCGGGCGAACTCGGGGTGCTGCCCGCCTGGTTCGTGCCGGCCGTCCGCGAGACGTGGGTGATCACGGTGCACGGGCTGGGCGCCACCCGCGAACACCCCCTGAACATCCTGCGGTTCCTGCACGGCAGGCACTTCCCGGTGCTCGACCTCGCCTACCGCGGCGACCTCGGCGCGCCCCGCCCGCCGGACGGCCTGAGCCACCTCGGCGAGACCGAGTGGCGCGACCTGGACGCGGCGATCCGGCACGCCGTGCGCCACGGCGCCGAACGGGTCGTCCTGCACGGCTGGTCCACCGGCGCCACCATGGCGCTGCGCGCCGCCCTCCACTCCGAGCTGCGCGACCGGATCTGCGGCCTGGTCCTGGACTCGCCCGTACTCGACTGGGAGGCGACGCTGCGCGCCCTGGCCCGGGCCCGGCACACCCCGCGCCCGCTGCTGCCGCTCGCGGTGCGCGCCGCCCAGGGCCGCACGGGACGGTACGGCGACGGGGCCGCCGCGACACCGGACCCGACCCGGCTCACCATGCCGACGCTGATCTTCCACGGCCCGGACGACGAGGTCGCCCCCTGGTCCGCCTCCCGCCGACTGGCCGCCGCCCGCCCCAACCTCATCGCCCTGCACCCCGTCCCCAGGGCCCCCCACAACGCCATGTGGAACGCCGACCCCCAGGGCTACGAGGAGGCCCTACGACGCTTCCTCACGCCACTGATGTGAGCCGGGGGGCCTGCACCGGGGGCGGTTCCGCTTAGGCCTGCGGCGGGCCCCGGCCATGGCCTGCGGCGGGCCCTCGTCACGGCTTGCGGCGGATCGTGGCCACGGCCTGCTGTTGGTCCTGGCTACGGGACCTGGCAGCCGTCGGCTCCGGGCTGCGGGGGGCTGCCGCTTGAACCCGCGATGGGCTCCGGGCCGGGGCGTGGCGGGCTCCCCCCGGCGGCGTCGGCCCAGGGTTCGGTCTGCGCCGCCCCCGCCCTCCGCCCCCCCTCGGCTCACGGCGGGCCCGGCCACGGCCTGCGGCGGATTCCGGTTTCCGGGCCGTGGCGGCCCGGGCTCCGGGTTGTGCCGGCCCTGGCTCGGGCTGCGGCTCCGGCCCGCGATGGGCTCTGGCTCCGGACTTCGGCAGGCCCCCGCACCGGTCCGCGTCGGCCCAGGGCCCGGCCTGCGGCGCCCCTCCCTCGGCTCACGGCGGCCCCGGCCACGGCCTGCGGCGGACCCCGTCTTCCGGGCCCTGGCGGCCCTGGGCTCAGGCCCCTGGCGGCCCCCGGCTCGGGCCCGTGGCGGCTCCAGTCCCGGGCCCGTAGCCGCCCCTGCCCTCGGGCCGCGGCGGGCCGCGGCTCCGGCCCGCGACGGATTCGGCTCCGGGCCGTGGCGGCCCCCCGGCCCGCGTCGGCCCAGAGCGCGGCCCACGGCGCCTCCCGCCCCCGGCCCGCAACGCCCTCCGCCCGCAGCGCCCCCCCGCCCCCAGCAAGCCCCGCCCCACCCCTCCCACACCCACCTTGGCCAGGACGCGTAGGCCCCCGCCGGACCCCTGCGTTGGCCTTGTCCGTTGCCCGCGGTGACATTCCGTTTGGGTTTTCGGACCGTCAACCGGAAGACTGCACCCGTGACGTCCCGTATCCCGCGCGACTCCAGGCTTCGACTCGTCCGCCCACGACCCCTGGCCGCCGCCCCCCGAGCTGTGAACCAGCGGCGCACGCACCGCCCCGCACCGCGCCCCCCGGAGGGCACCCCGGCCCCCGCGGAACTGGCCGGAATGGCGCGCTCCCACCTCGCCTGGGCGGCCCGCGTCGCCCGCTGGGCGGACACCGCCCTCGGCCCCGGCCGCGGCGCGGCGACCGCCGACGGCAAGGCCACCCTCTCCGCGGCCACCGCCGAGCGGGCCGCCGCGGAGCTGGGCCTGACCGCCGCCCGGGTGCGCGCCGAGTGGGACACCGCCCGCCTCGCCGGACTCGTCGAGGTGCACGGCGGCAGCGCCCGCCCCGGCTGGCGGCTGCGCGCCTGGGACCGCGACGACAGCGCCGTACTGCGCGGCTGGGTCGCCCTCTTCGACGCCTGGTCGCTCGCCTGCCCGGAACCGGGAGGCCACGAGGCCGCCGCCGTCGCCGAGGTCGTCTCGGCCATGCCGCAGGTGCTGTCCTTCCTCCAGCTCTCCGCCGGCCCGGTCCCCGTCGAGCAGCTGCTCGACCTCCTGCGCCAGCGCGTCACCGAGCTGCGCACCGAACGCTGCGAGGTCCCCTACGACCCGCGCCTGGAGCCCGTCCGGCCGCTGGCCGCAGCGCCGGCCGCCGCGGCGCTCGCCCCCGAGCCGCACAGCGCGGACGCCGGCGCGCTCGCCCCCCTGCTCGACTGGGCGCTGCGCGCCCTCGCCTCCGTCGGCGCCCTCACCTACGGCGCCCCGCAGGCCACCCTCACCCCGCTCGGCAGCTGGGCGGTCTGGGTCAAGCTGGAGCAGATCTGCGTCGCCGCGCAGAGCCCCGCCGGCAACATCGAGCAGGCGGCCGAGGACATGCTGCGCGGCTGCGCCCAGCTACGGCCCAACGCGGCCCGCGCCGAGTACCGGGCCTGGCTCGCCGCCCGCCCCGTCGGCAGCGCCGTCACCGAGCTCCTCGGCGCCGCCCGCGGCGAGGATGCCCTGCTGCGCGGCCTCGCCTTCGAGGCGCTGCGGGTGGTCGGCGGCCCCGCCGAACCCGAGGTGCGGGCCGTGCTCGACGAGCCGGCGCTGCGGCCGTACGCCCTGCTGTGGCTGGCCGAGCACGACGGTGTGGACCCGGAGGACGCCCACGAGGTGCTCACCCGCGAGGAGGCCACCTGGCTGTGGGTGGACACCGCCGCCGCCGTCACCGACCACGGCGAGTCCGCGATGCTCGTGCGCCACCTGGAGTCCGCGCTGCAGCCCACCGTCCCCGCGCTGCTCGACGAGGTACGGGCCGTCGGCCACCCCCGCACCGTGCAGGTGCTGGTCGCGCTGGCCGCCGCCCACCCCGACCCGGCCCTGGCCAAAGCCGTCCGCCGGGCCGCCTTCCAGGTGCACACGGGGGGTGTCTAGCCGGAGCGCCGACGGCACGGGGCCGTCACGTCGGACTCGGGCACCCCTTCATGCCTTCACGCCTTCATGCCGAGGCTGTGACGTGGCAAACACCCGGGAAAAGTGCTTGCACACCCCCGTTAGACTGTCCCCCATGGCCTTTCTCCTCGCGCATTAGACGGCGGGAACGCCCTCAGCCGCCCCACCCGCCACCGACCCGCCCTGGAGTCTGTCCGTGATCTCCGCTTCCGGCATCGAGCTGCGCGCCGGTGCCCGCATCCTCATCGAGAACGCCACCTTCCGCGTCGCCAAGGGCGACCGCATCGGCCTGGTCGGCCGCAACGGCGCCGGCAAGACCACCCTCACCAAGTGCCTGGCCGGCGAGGGCGTCCCCGCCGGCGGCACCATCACCCGCTCCGGCGAGGTCGGCTACCTCCCGCAGGACCCCCGCACCGGCGACCTCGACGTGCTCGCCCGCGACCGCATCCTCTCCGCCCGCGGCCTGGACGTCCTGATCCGCAAGATGCGCGACAACGAGCAGCGCATCGCGAGCGGCCAGGGCGCCACCCGCGAGAAGGCGCTGCGCCAGTACGAGCGCCAGGAGACCGAGTTCCTCACCAAGGGCGGGTACGCCGCCGAGGCCGAGGCCGCCACCATCGCCGCCGCGCTCAACCTGCCCGACCGGGTGCTCGGCCAGCCCCTGCACACGCTCTCCGGCGGTCAGCGCCGCCGCGTCGAGCTGGCCCGGATCCTGTTCTCCGACGCCGACACCCTGCTCCTGGACGAGCCGACCAACCACCTCGACGCGGACTCGATCACCTGGCTGCGCGATTACCTGAAGACCTACCGCGGCGGCTTCATCGTGATCTCCCACGACGTCGACCTGGTCGAGACGGTCGTCAACAAGGTGTTCTACCTGGACGCCAACCGTTCCCAGATCGACGTCTACAACATGGGCTGGAAGCTGTACCAGCAGCAGCGCGAGGCCGACGAGAAGCGCCGCAAGCGCGAGCGCGCCAACGCCGAGAAGAAGGCCGCCGCCCTGCACTCGCAGGCCGACAAGATGCGCGCCAAGGCCACCAAGACGGTCGCCGCGCAGAACATGGCCCGCCGCGCGGACAAGCTGCTGGCCGGCCTGGAGGCCGTCCGTCAGTCCGACAAGGTCGCCAAGCTGCGCTTCCCCGAGCCCTCCCCCTGCGGCAAGACCCCGCTGATGGCCGAGGGCCTGTCGAAGTCGTACGGCTCGCTGGAGATCTTCACCGACGTCGACCTGGCCGTCGACAAGGGCTCCCGGGTCGTCATCCTCGGCCTCAACGGCGCCGGCAAGACCACCCTGCTGCGCCTGCTGGGCGGCGTGGAGAAGCCCGACACCGGCCAGGTCGTCCCCGGCCACGGCCTCAAGCTCGGCTACTACGCGCAGGAGCACGAGACCCTGGACCCGGACCGCACGGTCCTGGAGAACATGCGCTCGGCCGCGCCCGACATGGACCTCGTCGAGGTCCGCAAGGTGCTGGGCTCGTTCCTGTTCTCCGGCGACGACGTCGACAAGCCGGCCGGGGTGCTCTCCGGCGGCGAGAAGACCCGGCTCGCGCTGGCGACCCTGGTGGTCTCCTCCGCCAACGTCCTCCTCCTCGACGAGCCCACCAACAACCTCGACCCGGCCAGCCGCGAGGAGATCCTCGGCGCGCTGCGCACCTACCAGGGCGCCGTCGTCCTCGTCACGCACGACGAGGGCGCGGTCGAGGCGTTGCAGCCGGAGCGGATCATCCTGCTGCCCGACGGCGTCGAGGACCTGTGGGGCGCCGGCTACGCGGACCTCGTCGCCCTCGCCTGACCCGGCGGCGGCCGCCCGGCCGCCCCGTGATCAACAGCGTATGGATCATTCGGCCCATCGGTGATCCATCATCTGCGTGAGATCTCCTCGTACCGGGGTGTGTCCTCCACGGATTTCACGGCCGAGCCCTTATGCGCCAAGGGCTCGGCCGTCGTGCGTCGCTGACCTGGCACTTCGCGGAAGAACCCGTTCGGCGGTACGGACCGCGGCGTGCGGAATCTGTGATTCCGCATGTGGGGACCCGCTCCTGTCGTCACCAGCCTGTCTCACGGACCTTGCCGAATGGGTGGCCATGAGGGCCCGGAGGGGTGATCATGAGGGGACCAGAGCGCACTTCCCATGAGGAGGCACGGGTGGCCGAGACTCTGAAGAAGGGCAGCCGGGTGACCGGCGCCGCGCGCGACAAGCTCGCGGCAGACCTGAAGAAGAAGTACGACGCCGGTGCGAGCATTCGGGCGTTGGCCGAGGAGACCGGCCGCTCGTATGGCTTCGTGCACCGGATGCTCAGCGAGTCGGGCGTCACGCTCCGTGGGCGTGGCGGCGCGACGCGGGGCAAGAAGGCCACATCGGCCTGACCGGCCCCGGGCGGTCCCTCCGGCTTCGGCTCCGAGGTGACCACCCGGTCGGTCGACCGACCGGCCGGGTGGTTACTGTGCAGTCACTTACGGATGCCCCGGCACGTTTCCCCACGTTCGCGTAGGGCCTCGTACCGGGCGTCCCGGCTGACCGCACCCATCGGAGGCGTAACCATGGCTTCGCCCGAGCACGAACTCGAATCGGAACTGGACCCGGTTCTCGACAAGGACGGCGTACGGCTCACCGTCGACGACGCGATCGCCACGGTGACGCTGACCCATCCGGCCAAGCGCAACGCGCAGAGCCCCGCCCTGTGGCGGGCGCTCACCGAGGCCGGACGGCTGCTGCCGGGCTCCGTCCGCGTCGTGGTGCTGCGTGCCGAGGGCAAGTCGTTCTCCGCCGGCCTCGACCGGCAGGCGTTCACTCCCGAGGGCTTCGACGGCGAGCCGTCCTTCCTCGACCTCGCGCGCGGCGGCGACGCCGAACTGGACGCGACCATCGCCGAGTACCAGGAGGCGTTCACCTGGTGGCGGCGCAGCGACATCGTCTCCGTCGCCGCGGTCCAGGGGCACGCCATCGGGGCCGGCTTCCAGCTGGCCCTCGCCTGTGACCTGCGCGTCGTCGCCGACGACGTGCAGTTCGCCATGCGCGAGACCAGCCTCGGACTGGTCCCCGACCTCACCGGCACGCACCCGCTGGTGGGCCTGGTCGGCCAGGCCCGCGCGCTGGAGATCTGCCTGACCGGCCGGTTCGTCACCGCCGAGGAGTCGGTGGCGACCGGGCTGGCCAACCTCGCCGTGCCCCGCGACGACCTGGACGACGCCGTACGCGACCTGGCCTCGGCGGTCCTGGCCGCGCCCCGCAGCGCGGTCATCGAGACCAAGGCCCTGCTCCAGGGCGCCCGGGACCGCACGTACGAGCAGCAGCGCACCGCCGAACGCCAGTCCCAGGCCCGCCGCCTGCGCGACCTGGCCGGCCTCGGCGAATAGGAAGAGGACGTCCGCCTTCGGCGTCCGCCGCGAACCCGGGGCCGCCCGGGGCTCGCGCGACGCGACCGCCCTGGGGGCCTCGCGGCGGGCGCCGAAGGCTCCAGGCTCCCGTGGCGTCAGAAGCCGTGCCGTGACCCGCCGTCCACCGGGAGCATCAGTCCCGTCAGGTAGGACGCCGCCGGGGACAGCACGAAGGCGGCGGTGCGCCCGAACTCCTCCGGCGTGCCGTACCGCCGCAGCGGGATGCGCGACTCGCTCGCCGTCCGTGTCGCCGCCGGGTCCGCCGAGAGGCCGTCCAGCTCGCGGACCCGGTCGGTGTCGATACGGCCGGGCAGCAGCCCCACGACCCGGATGCCGCGCGGCCCCAGCTCGTCCGCGAGGGACTTGGCGAACCCGGCGAGACCGGGCCGCAGGCCGTTGGAGACGGTCAGCCCGGGGATCGGCTCGTACACCGAACCCGACAGCACGAAGCCGATCGCACCGCCGGCCTCCAGCTCCGCGGCCGCCGCCCGGGCCAGCCGGACCGCGCCGAGGAAGACCGACTCGAACGCCGACCGCCACTGTTCGTCGGTGTTGTCCGCGACAAAGCCGGGCGGCGGGCCGCCGACGCTGACGAGGATGCCGTGGAAGCCGCCGAACCGCTCGCGCGCGGCCGCGATCAGCCGCTCCGGAGCACCGTCGTCCGCGTTGTCCACGGCCACCCCGGCCGCGTTCGGGCCCAGTGCGGCCGCCGCGTCGGCGACCCGCTGCTCGTCCCGCCCGCTGATCACGACCTTCGCCCCGTCCGCGACCAGCTCGCGCGCGGCGGCACCGCCGAGTCCGCGGGTGGCCCCGGTGACGACGTACACCCGGTCCTTCAGTCCAAGATCCATGACCCCTATCCTGCCCGGTCGGCCCCGTACCGGGCGAGAGCGGGGGAGGACCGGGCCGGGGAGAGAGCTAGACGACCGGGCCGGGGAGAGAGCTAGACGGCGGCGGGTTCCGCTTCCCGCGCCGCGTCCTCGGCGGCAGGCCCGCGGTCCCGCAGCTCGCGGCGGGCCAGGATCAGCCAGCCGACGGGCACGCACGCCGCGAACAGCCACCACTGGACCGCGTACGGCAGGTTGACGTCCTCGACGCCGATCCAGCTCGTGTCGCCCGAGGGCGCCGGCACCGGTTCGGGGCTGCCGCCCGCGGGCGCGGGGGACAGCAGCTCGGCGTAGCCGCCGAGCACCTCCTTGGCGGAGGGGTCGCCCGTGTCGCGCAGCAGCGAGCCGACCTGCGCGCTGTTGATCAGCATGATCTGGCGGTCCGGCAGTCCCTTGACGTTCTTGATGCCGCTCGCCGCCGTCGTCTGGTCCTGCATCAGGCGGGCGGTGACGGTGACCTCGCCCCGGGCGGGCGCCGGGATCTGCGGGAAGGCGGTCTGCGAGTCGGGTGAGGGGATCCAGCCGCGGTTGACGAGGAGGACCTTGCCGTCGTCCAGGACGAAGGGGGTCAGCACGTGGTAGCCGACCTTGTCATCGGCGTTGGTGCGCCGGCGCACCACCAGTTCGTGCGCGGTGTCGAAGTGGCCCCGCGCCGTCACCCGGCGGTACATGTCGTCGTGCGCGACCGAACCGCCGACCGAGGCCAGTGTCTCGACCGGCACCGGCTCGGCCGCCTGCGAGGCGGCGATCACCTTGTTCAGCGCCTGCCGGTGGTCGTGGCGGTGCAACTGCCAGAAACCCAGCCAGATCATCGTCGGGATCAGTGCGATCGCGATGATCGTGAGGATCACCCACTGGCGGGTCAACAGGAAGCGGTACACCCCACGACGGTACCTCTCCGTCCGTGGGGTGTTTTCGGCAGGGGTGTCCGGGCGGCCCTCAGACACGGTCGACGATGCCGGCCCTCCCCTCCGCGCGGGCGCAGTGTCCGCCGCAGTACCAGTGGCCCTCGACCTCGACGCCCTGGCCGATGATCTGCACCCGGCAGTGCTCGCAGATCGGCGCCATGCGGTGGATCGCGCAGGCGAAGCAGTCGAAGACGTGCACCGCTCCCTGGGCATGGATCTCGAAGGTCATGCCGTAGTCATTGCCGCATACCTCACATCTCGCCATGCGCCACAGGGTGAGCCGTGGCCGCCGCGCGGGCGAGCGGGCGGCGGGCGAGTCGTCCGGCAATCACCCGTACGCGCCCCGGCCGGGCCGCCCCCGGCACGCACCCGCGGACCGCGCGGTCGCCGCCGCGCGGGCGCCGCCCCCGTCAGGCCCCGTCCGCCGGTTCCACGTCCCCGAGGAGCTGCCCGAACGCCGCCTCGTCCACCACCGGAGTGCCGTACTGGCGGGCCTTGGCCGTCTTCGACGTGCCCGAGTCCGGGTCGTTGGTGACGAGCAGGCTGGTCAGCCGGGACAGGCTGGTGGCGACATGCAGTCCGGCCTCGGTCGCCCGGTCCTCCAGGAGTTCGCGGTCGGTGGAGGTGTCACCGGAAAAGGCGACCCGCATACCCTGTTTGAGGCGTTTGCCCGGTTCATAGCGTCCCGGGTTGGGATGAGGGCATGCGGGCCTTTTCCGGGACGGACGCCAACTGCCCGCGCCGTAACCGCCGTACCCGCTGTAGCCCCCCGACTGCTGCCGGGGCACGGGCCGGTCCGACCACTCCGTCAGCGGCCGGCACTCCAGCAGCGGCAGCCGCACCCCGCCCGCCGCCGCGGCCCGCAGACTCGGCCGGAACGCCTCCGCCAGCACCCGGGCGTCGTCCAGCGCGTGGTGCGCCCGCTGCTGTACGACGCCGAAGTGCGCCGCCAGCGACTCCAGCTTGTGGTTGGGCAGCGGCAGGCGCAGCTCCTTGGAGAGCGCGATGGTGCACAGCCGCTGCCGCACCGGCGCCTCGCGCTGCGCGCGCGCGTACTCGCGGGCGATCATCTGCCAGTCGAACACCGCGTTGTGCGCGACGAGCACCCGGTCGGCCAGCCGGACGGCGAACTCCTCGGCGATGTCCGTGAAGAGCGGCGCGCCCTCCAGCACATCGCTGGTCAGTCCGTGGATCCACACCGGCCCCGGGTCCCGCTCCGGATTGACCAGCGTGTACCAGTGGTCCTCGACCTCGCCGCGCGCGTCCAGCCGGTAGACCGCCGCGGAGATGATGCGGTCGTCCCGGGCCAGGCCGGTGGTCTCCACGTCAACGACCGCGTATCCCTGCGGATACGCGACCGGCCACGGTGCGGGGGAGGGCCCTGCGAGGGTGCGGTCTTCCAGCATGGTCATTGAGGATACGGGCCATGACTGACACTCCGGCCCGCCAGGTGGCCGCCCGGACCCCCGGGACAACGGTCCCCGCAGGCCACCGCCGGCTCCGGTCCCGTACACCCGGGCGCGAAAGAGTCCGTCGCGCCCCGGAGTTCACGCCGGTGGCGCCACCCGCGCGAACCCCCCGGCACCGGGCCACGACAAGGCCCCCACGGCGGGAAGCGGTTGAGGGAACGGGCCGAAGGAACCGGTCGAAGCGGAATCGGGCACGGCCGTGTGATCCCCCTGGCGGTGACCGGACCCACGCACGACGAGACGCACGACGAGACGCACGACGAGACGCGCGACATCACCCACGACGAGTCGCACGGTGGCGCCCTGTCCTCGGCTCCCGCCTCGGCGGACTCCGCTGGTCACGGGCACGTCGGTGCGCGAGGGAGGACGGCGACGACGTACGGTGAGATGCGCCCGGCCGCTCGTCGGCCGCGGCCGTCACACCGAACGAACAGCGAGAAGGACCCGTCATGCGCGCCACCACCATCCACGCCCCGTACGACATGCGGGTGGAGGACGTGCCCGAGCCGATCACACGGCTGTCCACCGACGCCGTGGTGCGGGTGCTGCGCGCCTGCATCTGCGGCAGCGACCTGTGGGCCTACCGCGGCGAGGCGGCACGGCAGCCCGGACAGCGCATCGGGCACGAGTTCCTGGGCGTGGTCGAGGAGACCGGCGGCGACGTGACCGGCGTGCGGCCCGGTGACCTCGTGGTCGCGCCCTTCATGTGGTCCGACGGCGTCTGCGACCAGTGCCGCGAGGGCCTGACCACCTCGTGCGAGCACGGCGGCTTCTGGGGGTCCGTGGGCTACGACGGCGGTCAGGGCGAGGCCGTGAGGGTGCCGTTCGCCGACGGCACCCTGGTGCGGCTGCCCAAGGAGGCGGTCTCCGACGACCGCCTGCTGTCCGCGCTGCTCACCCTCTCCGACGTCCTGGGCACCGGCCACCACGCGGCCCTCGGCGCGGGCGTGCGGCCCGGCGCCACGGTCGCGGTCGTCGGCGACGGCGCGGTGGGGCTGTGCGCGGTGCTCGCCGCCCGGCGGCTGGGCGCCGAACGGATCATCGCCCTGGGCCGCCACTCCGCCCGGACCGACATCGCACGCCGCTTCGGCGCCACCGACGTCGTCGCCGAACGCGGCGAGGCCGCCGTCGAGGCGGTCCGCGAACTCACCCGCGGCCAGGGCGCGCACGCCGTCGTCGAGGCGGTCGGCACCGAGCAGTCGATGCGCACGGCGGTCCACATCACCCGGGACGGCGGCGCCATCGGCTTCGTCGGCGTCCCGCACGGCAGTGGCACCGGCTTGGACCTCGGCGTCATGTTCGACCGCAACATCGCGCTGCGCGGCGGCGTCGCCCCGGTCCGGTCCTACATCCCCGAGCTGCTGCCCGACGTCCTCGACGGCACCATCGACCCCTCACCGGTCTTCGACATGACCGTCGGCCTGGAGGACGTCCCCGCCGGCTACCGCGCCATGGACGACCGCGCGGCGCTGAAGGTACTGGTCACGACGACCTGACCGCCGACGGGTCCCGGGGCACGGGGGTGCGCCCCGGGGCACGGGAGTACGGGGCTGCGGGAGCACCGCGCCCCGCTCACCACCACCGTGCCGAATCCGTCCCCCACGGCACCGGCGGGTGTGCCCAGTCGGTGGGGCCGTCGGCGAAGGTGACGGGGGAGAGGGCGTGGCGCAGGGTGCCGAGGCGGCCGGCCGTCTCGGCCAGCCACGGTTCCGGGCTGTCGTACGGGGCGGACTCGACCGAGGTGGTGGCCGAAGGGCCGGTCGCCGTGCCGGTGGCGTCGCCGCCCGTCAGCCAGGCCGCCGTCCGGGTCAGTACCGCCCGCAGGACGCGGGTGCCGCCCTCGTACGACTGCTCGGTCAGCGCCCGCAGCACGGCCGCCGCGAGGAGATAGCCCGTGCCGTGGTCCAGGGCCTGCGCGGGCAGCGCGCCCGGCTGTTCCGCCGTTCCCTCCACGGCCGCGATGCCGGTGGCGACCTGGACGAGGCTGTCGAAGCCCCGCCGCCCGGCCCAGGGCCCGTAGTCGCCCCACGCCGACAACTGGGCCACCACCAGTCCGGGCCGCCGCTCGGCCAGTGCCTCGGGGCAGAGCCCGTACCGGTCCAGGGCGCCGGGCCGGTAGCCGGTGACGACGACGTCCGCCCCGGCGAGCAGCTCCTCGAAGGCGGCGCGGCCGGCCGCGAGGTCCAGCGCCGCCGACCGCTTGCCGAACCCGGTGTCCGCGTGCTGGTCGGCCAGTTCCGGCAGGTGCGGCGGGTCGACGCGCAGCACGTCCGCGCCCAGCAGGGCGAGCGTGCGGGTGGCCACGGGACCGGCGATGACCCGGGTCAGGTCCAGGACGCGCAGCCCGGCGGCGGGCAGGACGGGGGCGCCGGCCAGGGACGGGAACACGCGCGCGGGCGCCGCGTCGAGGCGCTCGCGGCCGATCAGCGGGCGGGCGGCCACCGCGGCCGCCTGCTCGTGCGCGGCCCACTCGGCGGGCGTGCGCAGCGCGACCGCGAGCCCCCCGGCCATGTACACGCACTCCTCGACGTCCAGCGCGGACCGCTCGGCGAGCCGGCCGGCCACCTCACGCTCCGTCGCGCCCGGCGGCAGCCCCAGCGCGTGCAGCAGCCGGGCGCGGTGGTGCGGATAGTTGGCGTGCGTGCGCACCCAGCCGTCCGCGGTCCGCCAGAACCGCGACAGCGGGGCGAAGGTGACCGGCGCCCGCCCGTCGATCAGCAGATGCCGCTCGCTGACGAACGCGGTCGCCAGCGCCCCGTCGTCCACGCGCACCGCCGGCACCCCGGCGCGCCCGGCGCGCCGCGCCGCCAGTTCGGCGGCGGCCAGCGCGCACGCGCCCACGCACGCGCGGGCCAGTTCCCGTACGGGAAGGCGCGCCCGCAGCGCGCCCTCCCGTTCCACCGTGGTGATCCGCCGCAGCAGGGCGGGGTCGCCGCCCAGCGCGGACCATGCGAACGCGATGTCAGTCATGACCGCACTATGCAGTATTGATTGAATCAACTTGCGGGGCGGCCGCCGAGGGGAGGCCGGCCACCGTGAGACGGGCGGCCACCGTGGGGCGGTCGGCTACCAGGTCACCGCGGCCAGCGCGTCCGCCGTGCCCCGGCCGTAGAAGCCGTTGTAGTTCCGGACGCCCTGGCAGACCGCGTCCACCTTGCCGTCCCCATTGATGTCGTACGGCTTCGTGCACGGCGTGCCGGTCGCCTCCGCGTACAGCAGCGCCTTCACCAGGGCGGCGGACGCGTGCGGATGCGTTGACTTGATCAATGCGGCCACACCCGCCACATGCGGGCTCGCCATCGACGTACCGGCCATGTAGCCCCAGGTGCCGCCCGGCAGCGGGCCCAGGATCAGGCCGCTGGTCGCCGGGGCGTCGGGCTTCTGGTAGGCCGTCGAGTCGCCGCCCGGCGCCGCGATGTCGATGACCCCGAGGCCGTAGTTGGAGAAGGACGACTTGACGCCCTTGGCGCCGGTCGCCGCGACCGTGACGACACCGGGCAACTGGGTGGGTATGTCGTAGCACTTGTGCGGGTCGATCACCCGGCCGCCGGGGGTGGAGTCGTTCGGGGAGGAGGGGTCGGTGATCGAGCGGGACGCCAGGTCGTAGTTCTCGTTGCCCGCCGCCGCGACGTTGACCGTGCCCTTCCTCTCCGCGTACTGCGAGGCCCGCCGCACGGCCTCCACGAGCGCCTTCTGGTCGGGGTCGTCGGCGCAGTTGAAGTACCAGGGGTCGGTGTAATAGCTGTTGTTGGTCACGTCGACGCCGTGCTCGGCCGCCCACACGAAGCCGCACACCACGGCCTCCGTGTAGAAGAACCCGTCCGGGTTGGCGACCTTGATGCCGGCCACCCGCACCCCCGGCGCGACCCCCGTGATGCCGACGCCGTTCTTCGCACCCGCGATCTCCCCGGCCACGTGCGTGCCGTGCGGGCTCTCGGAGGCGCTGGGCCGCCAAGCGCCGTCCGTGGTGTCGGGCTTGCCGGAGACGCAGTTGACGGAGTCCCCGCGGTCGAAGTTGGGCGCGATGTCCGGGTGGGTGTCGTCCACGCCGGTGTCGATGACCGCGACGGTGACCTTCGGGCTGCCCAGCGTCTTCTCGTGCGCCTTGTCCGCCTTGATGGCGGGCAGGTCCCACTGCAGCGGCTCCAGCGGGTCCTGCCCGGCGGCCGCCCGGCCCCGCGCCGCGGCCAGCTGGGCGGCGGTGAGCGGCTGCGGGGTGCCCACGTCGGTGGTCGACTGGGCGGGCAGCGGCGCGGTGCGCGTGGCGCCCGCCGCGTCCACCCCCGGCACCCTCCGGACCGTCTTCGCGAAGTCCGGGTTCGCGGAGTGGACGACGATCACGCCGATACGGTCGTACGCCGTCACGATCGTGCCGCCCGCCCTGGTGATCGCGTTCCTCACCCGCGCCGGGACACCGTGCCCCGGCCGGACGTCGACGACATAGCTGAGCGGGGCCGCGTCGGCCCCGGTGCCGGTGGGCTGCGCCCGGGGCGACGCCGAGGCCGCGGCCGGGAGGGAACCGAGCGAGGCGGTCAGCGCGAGCACGACCGGTACGGCCAGGGCGAGTCGGCGTCTGGAACGCGGATGAGCCATGGGGTCTCCACATCATCATCGTCCGGATACAGAACTGCCCGAGAACACAGGCGTGTTGTTCGGGCAGGTACATGACGGGTGGCGCAGGGCGAAGCTATCCTGCCGTCTCACCGGTCAGCAATGACTTGGCAATGACTCGTCCAGTCCGCTTGCGAAAACGGCTCATAGGACTTGAACCGGCCCGCGCGTGGCGCCGTGGACCTTCGACAGAGGTCCCGGGACCATCGAGCCCCCTGCCGCAATCCGCGCCATCCGCATTCGCGAACGAGGAGACCGACGTGGCCACCGAGACACCGCCACCCCCCAAGACCCAGCCCCAGGGCCCCGGCGCCGAGCAGTTCGCCGCGGTGCGCGAGAGCGCCGAGTTCGGTGAACTGCGCCGCTCCCAACGGGCCTTCGCCTTCCCGCTGACCGTCGCCTTCATCGCCTGGTACCTGCTCTACGTCCTGCTGTCCAACTACGCGGGCCGGTTCATGGGCACCCGGGTCGTCGGCAACGTCAACGTCGCCCTCGTCCTGGGCCTCGCCCAGTTCCTCACCACGTTCCTCATCGCCTGGTGGTACGCGCGGCACGCCGCCACGAAGCTCGACCCGCGGGCCGAGGCCATCAAGTCCCGGATGGAGGGCGGCGCATGACCCCGGCCGCGCACCCCGCCGCGCACACCCTGCTGGCCGCCGGCGGCGCCGCGAGCGAGCACCGTACGCTGATCATCACCCTGTTCTCGGTGTTCGTCGCCGCTACCCTCGTCATCACCGTCCGGGCCGGCCGCCAGACCAAGGACGCCGCCGACTTCTACGCGGGCGGACGGCAGTTCACCGGCTTCCAGAACGGCCTGGCCGTCTCCGGCGACTACATGTCCGCCGCCTCCTTCCTCGGCATCGCCGGCGCCATCGCCCTCTTCGGCTACGACGGCTTCCTGTACTCCATCGGCTTCCTGGTCGCCTGGCTGGTCGCCCTGCTGCTGGTCGCCGAACCGCTGCGCAACTCCGGCCGCTACACCATGGGCGACGTCCTGGCGTACCGCATGCGCCAGCGCCCGGTCCGCACCGCCGCCGGCACCTCCACCATCGTCGTGTCGATCTTCTACCTGCTGGCCCAGATGGCCGGCGCGGGCGTCCTGGTCTCCCTGCTGCTGGGCATCACCAGCGACGCGGGCAAGATCGGCATCGTCGCCCTGGTCGGCGTCCTGATGATCGTGTACGTCACGATCGGCGGCATGAAGGGCACCACCTGGGTGCAGATGGTCAAGGCCGTACTGCTGATGGCGGGCGCCGTCCTGCTGACCTTCCTGGTACTGCTCAAGTTCGACTTCGACGTCTCCGGCCTGCTCGGCAGCGCCGCCCACACCAGCGGCAAGGGCACCGCCTTCCTGGAGCCGGGACTCAAGTACGGCGCCACCGGCACCACCAAGCTGGACTTCCTCTCGCTCGGCCTCGCCCTGGTGCTCGGCACCGCGGGACTGCCGCACATCCTGATCCGCTTCTACACGGTCCCCACCGCCAAGGCCGCCCGCAAGTCCGTGATCTGGGCGATCGGCCTGATCGGCGCCTTCTACCTGATGACCCTCGCGCTCGGCTTCGGCGCCGCCGCACTGATCGAGCCGGGCGAGATCATCGCCTCCAACAAGGCGGGCAACACGGCCGCGCCCCTGCTCGCCCTGCACCTGGGCGGGACCGATTCGACCTGGGGCGCGATCCTGCTGGCCTCCATCTCGGCGGTCGCCTTCGCCACCATCCTCGCCGTCGTCGCCGGCCTCACCCTGGCCTCCTCGTCCTCCTTCGCCCACGACATCTACGCCAACGTCATCAAGCGGGGCACCGCCACCGAGAAGCAGGAACTGGGCGCGGCCCGCTGGGCGACCGTCGGCATCGGCGCCGTCTCCGTCGTCCTGGGCGCCCTCGCCCGGGACCTCAACGTGGCGGGCCTGGTCGCGCTCGCCTTCGCGGTCGCCGCCTCCGCCAACCTGCCCACGATCCTCTACAGCCTCTTCTGGAAGCGGTTCACCACCGCCGGCGCCCTGTGGTCCATCTACGGCGGCCTGGTCACCGCGGTCGGCCTGGTGCTGTTCTCGCCGGTCGTCTCGGGCAAGCCCACCTCGATGTTCCCGCACACCGACTTCCACTGGTTCCCGCTGGAGAACCCGGGGATCATCTCCATCCCGGTCGGTTTCCTGCTGGGCGCCGTCGGCACCCTGCTGTCCAAGGAGACACCGGACGCCGCCAAGTACGCGGAACTGGAGGTCAGGTCGCTGACCGGCACCGGAGCGCACTGACCCCGGCCCGCCCCTCCCGGGACGCGGCCGCGGGTGTCGTAGGGATCTACGACACGGCCGCGTCCCACGTCGTCGGATCGGGCCGGTGTTCTTGTCGGTGCGGTCGCGTAGGCTCGCAGGAGACGGCACATCACTGATCCGCGACGAGGGAGGGGGCGCACGTGCTCATCGACACCTTCGGCCGGGTGGCCACCGACCTGCGAGTCTCGCTCACCGACCGGTGCAATCTGCGCTGCACCTACTGCATGCCCGAGGAGGGCCTGCAGTGGCTGGCCAAGCCCGACCTGCTCACCGACGACGAGATCGTCCGCCTGATCGGCATAGCGGTCACCTCCCTGGGCATCGAGGAGGTCCGCTTCACCGGCGGCGAGCCCCTGCTGCGCCCCGGCCTGCCCGGCATCGTCGAGCGCGTCGCGGCCCTGGAGCCCCGCCCGCAGATGTCCCTGACCACCAACGGCATCGGCCTCAAGCGCACCGCGCCGGCCCTGAAGGCGGCCGGCCTGGACCGGGTCAACGTCTCCCTGGACACCCTGCGCCCGGACGTCTTCAAGACCCTCACCCGCCGGGACCGCCACAAGGACGTCATCGAGGGACTGCACGCCGCCCGCGAGGCCGGCCTGACCCCGGTCAAGGTGAACTCGGTCCTGATGCCAGGGCTCAACGCCGACGAGGCGCCCGACCTCCTGGCCTGGGCCGTGGAGCACGACTACGAGCTGCGGTTCATCGAGCAGATGCCGCTGGACGCCCAGCACGGCTGGAAGCGCGAGGGCATGGTCACCGCGGGCGACATCCTGGCCTCCCTGCGCACCCGTTTCGAGCTGACCGCCGAGGGCGCCGGCGAGCGCGGCTCCGCCCCGGCCGAGCGCTGGCTCGTCGACGGCGGCCCGCACCGCGTCGGCGTCATCGCCTCGGTCACCCGCCCGTTCTGCGCGGCCTGCGACCGCACCCGCCTCACCGCCGACGGACAGGTCCGCACCTGCCTGTTCGCCACCGAGGAGACGGACCTGCGCGCCGCCCTGCGCTCGGGCGCCCCCGACGAGGAGATCGCCCGCATCTGGCGGCTGGCGATGTGGGGCAAGAAGGCCGGCGCGGGCCTGGACGACCCGTCCTTCGTCCAGCCGGACCGCCCGATGTCCGCGATCGGCGGCTAGCAGGGGACCGAGGGGTCAAGCCCCTTCGGGGGCCTCCCACTCGGCGAGCAGGACCACGTCCTTGAGGAAACCCCGTACGCCGAGGAACTGCGACAGATGCTCCCGGTGCTCCTCGCACGCCAGCCACGTCTTGCGCCGCTCGGGCGTGTGCAGCTTCGGATTGTTCCAGGCCAGCACCCACACGGCGGCGGCACGGCAGCCCTTGGCGGAGCAGATCGGGGCGGTCTCGTCAGTCACAGGTTCGTCTCACAGCCACTGCGCACAAGGCGACGCCGAGCAGCCACGGGGGGAGCTGCCCGGCGTCGGTCTGTCGCTCCGACGGGGGATGCGGAGCGCGTACGAAGTATGTCACGGGTGACCCGTCGCCCGGCACTGGAACAACATGATTGATCTGAGCTTTTCTTGAGCTTCACGCGGAGACCCCACGGGAGTCCGGCAGCCGTCGCCGGTCACGCTCCGTCACGGGACTCGTGCGCCGCGCCCGGCGCGTCCGCCGCCGGGCCGCGCGGCCCGTCCTCCGGAACGGATTCCGCAAAGCCGTCCTCCGTGCCCCGCGGCGCGGTGATCATCGGCTTCGCGGGCAGGGTGACGAACGTCGACGGCAGGTTCGGCGCGTTCTCCCGCCCGGCGTTGGCGATCACCACGGCGACATAGGGCAGCACCGCGCCGAGCACCAGTGCCACGATCGCGACGTACCGTTCGACGTTCCACAGCACCACCGCGAGGAGCACCGAGAGCGTACGGACGGCCATGGAGATGACGTACCGGCGCTGGCGGCCGCGCACGTCCTCCTGCAGACCGGTCCGGGCTCCCGTGATCCGGAACACCTCGACGTGGCCACCGCCATGCTGCTTCCGCATCACATTCCACCCATCGCCCGCATCGGACAGCCCTTCGGCCCGCATCCGGTTCCCGGCCGGCCGACGGCGCCGGTCCCGCACCAGGTACGACTCCACGGTACGCCGCGCCCACCCCGCATTCGAGGGCGGGTCACGCCCCTGCCTGCGCGAACGGCTCACGCACCCCCGCCAGGGCGCGCCCCGCGCACCCGCCGTACGCGCCCTGCGCACCACGCGTACGGCCGTACCCGGCAGGCGGCGTACGGCAGGCCCGCCGACACTTGCCGTAATGCTCACGTCGAGCCGGACGAGGAGGCAGCCATGGGCTGGTTGTGGGCGATCATCGTGGGTCTCGTTCTCGGTCTGATCGCCAAGGCGGTCATCCCCGGCAAGCAGCACAGCCCCCTGTGGCTGACCACGATCTTCGGCATGCTCGGCGCCATCGTCGGCAACGCGGTCGCCCGCGTGGTCGGTGTCGCCGAGACCCGCAGCATCGACTGGACCCGGCACCTCTTCCAGCTGGTGGCCGCGATCGTCATCGTGGCCGTCGGCGACATGGCGTACATGGCGCTGTGGGGGCACCGGCGGCGGGGCGAACGGGTGTAGCCGACGCGGCCGGACGGACACGCGCGAAGGGGGGCGGCCCGGCCGGGCCGCCCCCCTTCGCGCGTGTCC